>PAWK01000023.1 GCA_002714195.1 Gammaproteobacteria bacterium
TCATTCAACTCGTGATCTAAATACTGTCTAGCAGGTCATTGATTATCATAAATGGAAGAAGGGTCTTTTAATACGGGGTCTGCAATCAACCACTTACCCTTTTCATACTTTTGGAAAAAACAACTTTCCCTGCCTGTATGACAGGCGATACCCCCTGCCTGCTGCACTTCATAACATAAACTGTCGTTATCGCAATCTAAATACACGTCCACTACTCTCTGAGTGTTTCCGGATTGTTCTCCTTTTTTCCATAACTTTGCTCTTGATCTAGACCAATAAACAGCGAATCCTTCGTTAACAGTGATTTGCAATGCTTCTCTGTTCACCCATGCCTGCATCAGAATTCGTCGAGATTCAACCTCAATAGTTACCACTGGCACCAGGCCATCTTGGTTCCATTTGATCTGGTTTAGAAAGGAAGACATATTCTAAGTATGAGCCTTCATCGATCAAAATACAAAAAATAGATACCGAACCCCACGAAAATCAGTGTCGCGCTCGGAATAGTTTGAAGAAAATTCAAGGAAGTCGGGATTAAAGAAATCCCAGCGAATAAAACACACGATATGCCCGCGCACTTTTTAAAGCGCATTTTTCTCTTGATTTCCTTCTCTCTACTGAGCTGCTCATTTAATATCCTTGACTGTAACGCCCCAAGGGATGGATTTTGAACTAGATTGTCTATTACAAGTTGAGGAAAATTGGGAAGCTGCTCAATCCACTTTGGGACGCTTTCCTGTATTTTGGCAATAAATGTAAGTGGATTCAGGCGCTTTGAATTCCACTTCTCTAAGTATGGAAAAGCTGTTTGCCAAAGATCAAGATCTGGNTAGAGTTGTCTTCCGAGACCTTCCACATTTAAAAGAGTTTTTTGTAGCAGCACGAGTGATGGTTGTATTTCCATTTCAAAACGACTAGCTGTTTGAAAGAGTTGCACCAACAATTTGCCGAAGGAAATCTCNTTTAATGGTTTTTCGAAGATGGGTTCACATACAGTTCTTATTGCAGATTCAAACTCTTGCAATTTGGTTTCCTTTGGAATCCAACCGCACTCGATGTGCAGCTCGGCTACTTTTCTATAATCTCTCTTGAAGATAGCAAGTAAATTTCTAGCTAGGTACTCTTGATCGCTAATTGATAGAGAGCCCATAATTGCACAATCAATTGCAATATANTGGGGATTTTGCGGTGATGATGTAGAGACAAAAATGTTGCCGGGATGCATGTCGGCATGAAAGAAATTGTGCTCAAAAACTTGGGTGAAAAAAATATTAACACCAGTCTCGGCTAAAATTTTGAGATCGATCTGGTGNTNTTTGAGGTTTTCAATATTAGAGATTTGAATACCNTGGATTTTTTCTGTCACCAAAATATTTTTGCATGTAAAGTCCCAATATACTTTTGGGATATACAACTCAGATGATGAATCNAAGTTTCGCGCTAGTTGAGTTGTATTTGCGGCTTCTGATCTTAAGTCTAGTTCGTTGAAGATTACTTTTTCATAGTCGTTGACAATTTCAAGAAGTCTCAAACGACGACCTGTAGNTGATAGTCTCTGTATTAGACNGGCTATCTTCCTCAATAGCTTTAGATCTTTATGAATTGTCTTTTTCAAACCTGGTCGAATTACTTTGATGACCACAAGATCACCATTTTTTAGGATTGCATTGTGAACTTGGGCTACAGAAGCTGAGGCAAATGGNTCGGCTTCAATATTGTTAAAAACTTGATCAAGATCTATGTCTAACTCAGCCGATAGAATTGATTCGATCGATGGGGATTTAAATGGCGGCACGTTATCCTGAAGAGATTGAAGCTCATCCGCTATGTCGTTTGGTAAGAAATCTCTCCTTGTAGATAGTAGTTGACCAAACTTAACGTATATNGGGCCGAGTTCTTCCAGAGATTTACGTAAACGAGCAGCAAGTGGNTCNTTTANAACTTGCCGATTNCCTAGGGTAAAAGGCGAAAGNATGTAACGCAGAAGTAAGGTGCCGTTATGGCCTTTTAGAAATTCATCAAGGCGATAACGACCGAGGACTCTTAGTAAATGAAATAAATGGGGCAATTAAATTTCCACTTCTCTCAATTGAACTAATATGAAAAGATATGCAAAATTGAGTTCGGCTAGAATAAACAANCTCATTGTTTGACATCCGGCTTATTAAGACGTTCAGATAGAAGTTGTGTTTTGGCCATAACCCGATCAACTCGAAGCTTCAGAAGATCGATATCGTCTTTCAAACTTTCCAAACGGTCTGACGAGGGCGCAAGTCTTTTTTCTTCTTTTACGTAGTCCTGTAAATTACGATTTAAAGAGTCGTTGAGCTGGCTACTCCAATCGATTACCTTTTTTCCCTTTTTATGCAATTCATTTGTTAAAACATGTCCTAACCACGGGGTCAGTATGCNTGGCCAATCGATATCAATCTTAAGGAGGGTNTCGTATAGTTTTTGCGCGAGTTCGGCATCACCAGCAACCTTTATATTTTGGTTAAAAAACCCATCCGTCTCGCGTTCAATCAATAGTCTTAACAATCTATCAAAATCACCTGAAATTATCACATCAGCAGGATGGCCAACTAATTTTGTCTCAAAGCCATTCAGACGTATCCCGCTATCATAGAATTTTATTGTTACGTGGAGTTTCGGTAAAAAAGTCTCTATTTCCATAGATTTACCGCAGAAGCTAGCGAGAAGTTTTCTTACATGCGAGTCTCTTTCGATTAGCAGATTGACGAATTTCTCTGCCGGCCAAAGAATAGATGTTGCTATGGCATAGTTCACAGAGCTTTAAATCCCAGGTGAATAGCGCAAACGCCATTCATGACATTTTGATAGCGACAGTTTTCTAGTCCAGCCTCGACGAGCATGCCTAGTAAAGTCTCTTGATCCGGGTGCATCTTTATTGATTCCACAAGGTAACGGTAGCTATCCGAGTCTCCGGTCAAAAGTCTTCCCGCTAAGGGCCATAGTGAAGAGAAAGCGTTATATGCTTTGTCAATGACAAAATTTTCAGGTTTAGAGAACTCCAGTATCACGAGTCGCCCTCCGGGTTTGAGAACTTTTCTCATAGCTTCAAGAGCCGCTTCTTTGTTGGTTATGTTTCTGAGTCCATATGCGATGCAAATGCAATCAAAAGTATCATCTGCGAAAGGTAGTTTCTCTGCGTCTAGCTGCGCGATATCAACATTCGTGTCCCCTCCGGAGTCTATCAGTCGATCTCTTCCAACTTTTAACATAGCCTCATTAATATCTGCTAGGACAACTCGACCTGACTCACCGACCAAGCTGGAGAATTGTTTGCTTAAATCTCCTGTCCCACCGGCCAGATCAAGGACTTTCTGACCTGGGCGTAAAGCGCTTAGTTGGATAGTAAATCTTTTGATGAGCCGATGAGTACCAAGGGACATAACATCATTCATGAGATCGTAACGATTCGCAACAGAGCGAAAAACGTTAGCGACTCGCTCTGACTTCTCAGTTATTAATACTTTTTCATAGCCGAAATGGGTNGTTTCTTGGTCGTTTAGATTCTTCATAGGTTAATTTTTCAGAGGTTTGATCTCTATAATTTGCATATCAGGGGGGGAGGGGTCTCTAGTCTTTCCAGCCTGCTGCAACTTTAACAGATAGTCATCCCAAAGTGTCTTTTTGTCGCGACCTATGGATATCAGGTAGTCCCAACTGAAAATCCCTGTGTTGTGACCATCGTCAAACTCCAACTTTACAGCATAGTTTCCTACAGGTTCCACATTTTTGAGTTTCACGAGCCGTTTTCCAGTTTGAAGCACTTCTTGCCCCTTTCCATGTCCCCTGACCTCAGCAGAAGGAGAGTGGACCCGTAAAAATTCTGACGAAAATTCAAGTTGGCTGCCATCACTGTAACTTAGTTCTAGGGTATTGGACTGCCTGCGCAATTTGACTTCAGTGGGAGTTTTATTCAGCATCTCAGAATAACTGTCTACAAAATGTAGCGGCTTAGGTCCTCATCTTTAGCAAGATCATCGAGTTGTTTTTCTACGAAAGACTTATCAATGACCAATGACTCTTTTGTGCTTAGTGCTAAATCTGAAGCCGAATACGAAACATCCTCCAACAATCTTTCCATTACTGTGTGCAACCTTCGAGCACCAATATTTTCGGTAGTCTCATTAACTTGCCAGGCGATCTCAGCGATTTTCTCAATACCATCTTTGCTGAAACTTATTTCTAAATCTTCTGTTCCCAGTAATGCCTGATACTGATCTGTCAAAGATGCATTTGGCTCACTAAGTATTCTTTGGAAGTCCTTGGCGGTTAAGGGGTTAAGTTCTACGCGGATTGGGAGCCGGCCTTGTAGCTCTGGAATTAGGTCAGAAGGCTTCGAAAGATGGAAAGCTCCAGACGCAATAAAAAGGATATGATCCGTTTTTATACTTCCATATTTAGTCGAGATCGTTGAACCCTCGATTAATGGCAGCAAGTCCCGCTGAACTCCCTCTCTCGAAACGCTGCCAGTCCCATGGTCATGCTTATTTGTGACCTTATCTATTTCATCAATAAAAACGATGCCGGTCTGTTCTGCGGATTCTATGGCTTGATTCTTTATTTCTTCGTCGTTAATTAGTTTCGCNGCCTCTTCCTCCTTAATTATTTTTAGGGCAGCTCTCACAGACATTCTTCTCGATTTTTTGCGACCGCTATTCATATTAGAAAACATGCTTTTTAATTGATTAGTCATGTCCTCTAAGCCAGGAGGCGCCATAATTTCGACACCCGGTGGCGTTTCTGCGATTTTTATCTCTATCTCTTTTTCAGCTATTTCTCCCTCGCGGAGTTTTTTTCGGAAAGATTGTCTAGCACTAGATTGAGTTTTTTCTTCACCTTCGTTTTCGTCAACCCTTGCTTGCGGGAGCAATACATCAAGTATTCTATCTTCCGCAAGATCCTCTGCAAGATGCCTGACCTTCTGCATTTCTGTCTCGCGAGTCATTTTGACAGCGACATCCGCAAGATCTCGTATTATAGACTCAACATCACGACCCACATAGCCAACCTCTGTAAACTTCGTAGCCTCGACCTTAATNAAAGGAGCCTGNGCTAGTCTAGCGAGGCGGCGAGCTATTTCTGTCTTGCCGACACCAGTTGGGCCGATCATCAAAATGTTTTTCGGAGTTATCTCTGACCTCATCGCCTCATCAAGTTTCATTCGCCTCCATCGGTTTCGAAGCGCAATGGCAACTGCCCGCTTGGCCTTGTCTTGCCCAATTATGTGTCTATCTAGTTCGGATGTAATTTCACGCGGAGTCATTATGTTCATCGTAAACCTATAATTTGCTACCCTTGCTCGCCCTGATTAATCTCGAGTTCTTCAATTGTGTACACTTCATTCGTGTACACGCAGATCCCGGCAGCGATTTCCAAGCTTTTCGTCACAATATCCCGAGCATTCAAATTTGTATTTGAAACTAAGGCTCGAGCTGCAGAAAGTGCGTAGGTACCACCTGACCCAATCGCCATGATTGAGTCTTCCGGCTCGATCACGTCTCCATTCCCAGTTATCACCAGCGAGGATTCTTTGTCTGCGACCACCAATAGAGCTTCTAATCTTCTTAATGAGCGTTCTGTTCTCCATAGTTTAGCCAGCTCCACGGATGACCTTAATAGCTTCCCACGATGCTTTTCTAACTGTTCCTCGAACCTTTCGAAAAGGGTGAAAGCATCTGCCGTTCCTCCGGCAAAGCCAGCTAGGACCTGATCTTTATAAAGACGTCGTACCTTTTTCGCGTTCCCTTTCATTATCGTATTTCCTTGAGAAACTTGTCCATCGCCACCAATAACGACTTTATTTTTGCTCCGCACAGACACTATTGTAGTTCCGTCATATTGTTGCAAACCGGGCCTCCAAAGNTTTTGACATAAAGTACCATAGAAATTAGAAACAGAGAGCATCTATTCCTAGCACAAGTTTAAGAATGCTTTTTGCTCAGATCAACAANTGCTTCTGATTTTCACAGATAGTTTGGCCGAGGGACTTTTCACTTTTTATTCTTGCAGCTCAACAACCAATGAATTGATNTTGTAACTTTTTANTAGTTGACGGGATTTCTCTAATTCTTCTTGGGAACTATATGGACCATTTTGTACGAGGTACAAAGTCCTTCCGGGCAATTCCGCGATTTTCACCACAGCCTTCAAGCCAATTTCAATCTGTCTATTCATTTCTTGTTCAGCTGAAGAGATTTGCTGAAACGCTCCGGTTTGGAGCATTACACGCCTAACAAGCATCTCATTTAGCTGATTCTGGAGGGCAGGTTCATTGAGTTCAACAGGCACAGCATCTGTTTGGACGACGTATTTCGGAAGTTCGGTGTAGAATTCCAGATCTAAGGTATTTTCTGAGANTAAATTTTGAGGGCCCAGATCCGATGGCGTAGCTGTNGGTGCGTTTTCNAAATCTCTTGCAATGTTTAGAGGTGGAACACGCCCTGATAAGTAGAATAAGACGCATGCTAGTATGCCCACAGCCATTCCTACTAGACAGCCAGTCAATAATAGAGACCAAGTTGGGGGTGACTCTAATGTTTTCCTCTCCAAAAGAGGTTCAGGCTTTATCTTTGCAAAATCTTGCGTCATATTTCCTACACTAAATTGTTGTTTTTAGTAATAAATATATTTTAGAGCAATAAATACCAAGAGAACTATCGGTAAGAAATCTGTAAGCTAAAGGTTAATTTTAGACTAAATTAAGTAACTTGAATATCACGTTAGATCTACTGGATCCACGTCGAGATGCCATTGTAAGCCTGGCGCAGTCTTGATTTTCTCTAATTTTTTAACTAATTCCGCTAGCAGTCGCTGCAAAGTCGCTTGTGTATTACTTTTCAACAGGAGTTGCGCTCGAAATTTTCCACCGCGCTTTTCAAGCGGTGACGGGAACGGACCTATTGACTCGACTTTTTGGGGATATTTCTGGTTAATATCTTGAATGAAAGCTCCACAATTAACTAAAAATTTTATGGAAGCAGGTAATGCTCTGGAATTAGCCTTGATCATGGCTAAACGGCAAAATGGCGGCATTTTGCCGTTTTTTCGTTCTTCAAGAATGATTCTTGCAGATTCGTTATAACCGCCTCTCATTAAGTTTTGTAAGGCTATGTGCGATGCGTGCCTTGTTTGAATTATCACTTCTCCTTCTTGATTCGCCCTACCGGTTCTCCCTGAGACTTGAGTTATCGTTTGAGCCATATATTCTTGACCGCGAAAATCAGGACTAAACAATCCCGTGTCAGCATTGATGACGGCTACCAAGGTTATGTTAGGAAAATGATGTCCTTTGGCAATCATCTGGGTGCCAATCATTAGGCAGCTCTCACCGATTGCAATTTGGGCTAACATTTCGTTGAGCTGATTCTTGTGCCTAGTAGAATCTCGATCTATACGAAATACAGGAGTGTCCTTGAAATGATCCTTAAGAAAAGTTTCCAGCTTTTGAGTTCCAACGCCGAGTGTCTCCAATTTTGAAAGGTTGCAGATTGGGCATTTTTTTGGCAGATGACTTACGTCGCCGCAGTGGTGGCAGCAAATACTAGGGGGGTGGATGTGGACCGTTTTTTGTGACATGCAATTGTTGCATTCTGCAACCCAACCGCAATTTTGGCAGCTAAGTGCAGGTGCAAAACCTCGACGATTTATAAATACTAAAACCTGCTTTTTTGCATCAAGGTGTTTCTTGATTTTTGCTAAAAGTGTCTCAGACAAACCGTGAATTAGTCTCTGCTTTGACGTATCGATTAAGAGTCTGCTTGGCAGCGGGGTGTCTGCAGCTGTCTTCAAGAGAGATAACTGCTTATACTTTTTAGCATGGACATTCTGCAACGTCTCTAAGCTTGGGGTGGCCGAGCCGAGTATTATCGGGATACTTCCTTTTTTTGCTCGCAATATTGCCAGGTCTCTCGCTGAATATTTAAAACCTTCCTGTTGCTTAAATGAACTATCATGCTCCTCATCAACTATGATTATCCCTAGATCTGAAAAAGGGGAAAAAACTGATGAGCGAGTGCCGATCAAGATTCCAGCCTGNCCCTCCCGAGCCATATTCCAGGAGTCGAGTCGTTCTGAGTCCGATAGGCCCGAATGCAATGTTCTAATTGGACATTCAAACCTTTCAGTTAAACGACTGAGTGTTTGAGGCGTGAGTCCGATCTCAGGAACTAGAATGAGACACTGCCTACCTTTTGCTAGTTGCTTCTGCATTGCTTGCATATAGACTTCAGTTTTGCCAGAACCCGTNACTCCGTATAAAAGAAAGCACTGAAAGTTATTTTCTGACCTATTTATTGCAGCCAAAGCCGACTTTTGATCTTTATTTAACAACATTGCTTTAGGGTTTCTTTTGGGGATTGCTGTGAACGATCTCCTTGTAAAGTCTGGTTCAGTGCTCTCAACTATTAGTTTCTTTTTTTCAAGCTCCTTAATCACGCTATTGCTGAATCCAGCGTTCTTGATATCAGCTCTAGGCAACCAATTTTGTTGAAGAAGATCGAAAAGGGCTTTCTGTCTTGGAGTATTTTCAACAAGTTTTAATTTTTCCGCCGGCAGGAATTCCAGACTTTTCCAAATTCTAATCATCGGCTTGATTGGATTAGCACCACGAATCTTTTTAGGTACAGCGGTCGCAAGAACCTGACCTATCGGATGATGATAGTATTGAGAACTCCACTTTAAGATAGACAAAAGCTCCTTAGGCAAGATCGGTTCATCATCAAGAATATCCTTGATGGACTTTAGTCTATGCGGAGCAATTTGAGACGTAAAACTTGTCGAAATAACAAAACCTACGACGGTTCGATTTCCAAAGGGTACGATTACTCTTGAGCCGGGACTAATTAACCGATCAGGTTTTTTAGGCAGGTAATCAAATACTTTCCTCAAGGGGGAGGGCACGGCAACNTGGTATANCAAATTTGCATAGCTTTTGTTTGATTCGGCCAACTATTTACTCCGTAAAAAGAGAAGACTGGAAAGGTTTAGNTCTCCAGAAATTTTGGAAGCATNTTTGCGGTTAATTCTAGCAGAGGTCAAGGTTTGTTTGGGTTGCTGTTATGGAGTCTCGCATAGTTTATACTCAAACCATCGATTAGCTTAATATTTTCCAGAAATTGATCGAGGGCATGAAATGACGAATCAGTTGGCTAACAAGCAGTTATTGGAAGCGCGACAAAAGATAGATGAGATCGATTCCAAGTTAATTGAAACTCTAGATGAACGCTTTCGTCTCACTTGGGATGTAGGTCTTCTGAAAGCAGAAAACAAACTGGACCCTTTAGACAAAGTAAGAGAAGCTGAGAAATTGGCAAAATTGCGATCACTTTGCAATAAAAACACTCTAAATCCCGATTTCATTGAAGAGATTTTTAGTCGTATCATGGAAGAGGTGGTTAAAAATCACCAAAGTATCGAGAGATAAANTTTTCATTTGTGCCTCGACCACCCTTGTTACTTTGTAAGAATGTAGACCCTNCTTTACTGGTCAACAGAAGACTTTAGACTNTGTTNAGCGCGGAGGGAGATAGGTTTAAGAGCCAATTTGGTGGACTAAAAAAGATAACTGAGTTTTTAGTCTATACCGGTCGAATATCTATATTGTCGAAATTAAGGAATATCTTGTTAAGGGCTAGTGATCACGTTTAGCCCTTTAGGGCCTAGCTTTCAGAAAATTGTCTCTGTCGAGATAGTCTGGCTACTTTCTTCAATCTCAAGGCCAGGGATAAGTTCCGCTATGGGTTTGGGGGCATTTTCAGCTCGGAAATATTCAAAGATCGCATTGGGGTCTCCTGGTGTCGCTGGCCGTCCAGTGGATCGATCAATTAAGCGATCAACAATTCCATCCGGGCGATTTATCGTAGTCTCTGGTTCGTCGGTGAGAGCTTTGCGCATGAAATCTATCCAAATCGGGACAGCTACGGTTGCTCCTTGCTCTCTTTCCCCCAAAGGTTCTGGTTGGTCAAGCCCTACGAAAACTGTAGTTGCAATATTTTTGTTAAAGCCAGAAAACCAGAGCTCCTGAGGTCCATTAGTTGTGCCCGTTTTCCCTCTCAAGTCATCGCGCTGCAATTCTCGGTAGACCCGATTGCCACTTCCTTCTGTAATTACAGACTCCAACATAGAGTTCAATATATACGCCACTCTTTGATCTATTATTCGAGGTGCAGATTTCGAAATTTGGCTAGTCTCATTCGGGTTTATCAAACAAGTCTCGCAAACTACGTGTGGATCAGACTGATATAAAAGCCCATCCCCTTCAGATGTAACTTTATCAATAAACCAAGGGCTCACTTTGTATCCTCCGTTGGCGATCGAGGAGTACCCTGTTACCAGTTCTAGAGGCTGGACATCTTGGCTCCCGAGAGCAACAGTTAGATCATTTGTTGGGAAATTCTGGGTTTGGAATCCAAATTTTGAAGCAAACGCGAGGACCGTTTGGGGGCCAATCAAATCATAAAGCCTAACAGCTGGTACATTACGCGACTCTTTCAACGCGAATCGAAGGGTTATTGGTCCGAGGAAATTATTCTCGTAATTATTCGGCCGGTAGCTGCCCCTCGTTATCGGTGCATCATTAATTACACTTGCGGCAGAGTATCCGTTTTCTAGTGCTGCGCCGTACAAAAATGGCTTGAAATTAGACCCGGGTGGGCGGGATGTTGTTACTCTGTTGACTTGGCTTCGCCTAAAATCGTAGCCGCCCACTAGCGCAAGTATCGCGCCATTTTGAGGCGACATTGATACCAGCGCTCCTTGAATTTCTGGCACTTGGCCTAATTCCCACTCTCCCTTTGCACCGAGTTTCACCCTGATTAGATCGCCAATTTTAACAAGATCTGACGCAGTTTCTGGAGGGGGCCACATATTATTGCGATCGATAAACGCATAGGCCCAGGACATTCCATCCCAAGTAATTTTAACAATTTCACCATCCTTCAATAGAGCTTCAAAGGTTCTGTCCTGGACAGCGACCACGATTGCNGGTTCCTGGTTGCCATAAGTGGGGACGGATGCAAGCTTTGCCACCCAGTTGAGTTCTGCCTCCTCTTGAGTTGGAGGGTAATTTGTATCAACACCACGATAACCATGGCGCTTGTCGTAGTAGGTTTCTAAGCCATTAGTGACAGCATTGTTTGCAGCTTCTTGTAAGTCTCCATTTATACTCGTAATTACCTCAAAACCNCTAGAATAGGTNGCCTCACCGAATTGATCATAAATGGTTTTTCTTACCATCTCTGCTACGTAGGGAGCGCTTACTTCAATGTTGCGGTTTCGTCGGTTTGCTGTGATTGGAGCTTCGTTTGCTTCATTGAATTCTCTTTCTGTGATCATGCCTTCGTTGAGCATATTCGCAAGGCGGATTTCTCTTCTATCAAGTGCTCTAGCAGCATTACTAAAAGGGTTACAAGTTGAGGGGCANGGGAGCAAAGAAATCATCATCGCTGACTCNGCAAGGGTGAGCTCGCCAACCGTTTTTCCGTAGTAGACAAAAGATGCTGCACCTATTCCGTCAGCGCCAGCTCCAAAATAAATTGTATTTAAGTATAGAGTTAGGATTTCCTCCTTAGTGAGTTCGCGCTGTATCTGCAAAGCAAAGGGAATTTCTTTAAATTTTCTCAAATAAACGTTATCGTTATCAAAGGACAAATTATTGGCCAATTGCATTGTAATGGTGCTTCCGCCTCCTAACCTTCTTCCAGTAAGAAATCCATAGAAACCCCGAAGTAAACTTTGAATGTCGACACCCGGATGAGAGTAAAAACGCACATCTTCGGTAGCAATTAATGCGTTGATTAGCACTTGAGGTATTTCTTCAAAACGAACTGGGCTTCTGCGATTTCCAATTTCGTCAATGAGGCGGCCATCGGAGGTGTAAATGCGTAGTGGAGTTTCTAGGCGGACATTNCGATAGGTCTCAGCCTCGGGGAGGAGAGGAGCTAAATANAAGTAAGCGGCAGACGCCAGCATGCAAACAGCTGAAATTGTCACANCGCAAACAATAAGTAGGGGTTTTNCCAAATTTTTAATNTCAATCTCCATGCAAGGATGTAACCTCCCAANCTACGATTTTATCGACTTCGTAAAGAACAATCATTAAAAAGGGTTATCGCTTGCTTAAATATTCCCGATTTTGATATTTGGCTCACGATAAAAGGTACAATATCGGTTTTTCTTAGACTGATAGAGTAAAAATGGGCCCTAAAAGTAATATATTCTTAATCGGACCTATGGGTGTTGGAAAGACTACNATTGGGCGAGTCTTAGCTAAGATGATGAATTTGCGATTTTTCGACTCAGATCAAGAGATTGAGTTAAGCTCTGGTGCGAATATTCCTTGGATTTTTGATGTTGAGGGAGAGAGTGGGTTCCGAGAGAGGGAAAGTAGGATGATAAGCCAGCTATGTCAAAGGCGGGANATTGTTCTCGCTACTGGTGGAGGCGCAATCTTAGCGAAGCGAAACAGGGAGGTNCTGCGCTCTAATGGNACAGTTGTATATTTGACGGCGCCCATAGAAAAACTAGTTGATAGAACCAAGCTGGATAAAAATCGCCCACTTCTGCAAACAAATAATCCGAAGCAAAAGTTAATAGAGCTTTTTGAAGCGAGAAACCCATTATATGAAGAGGTCTCTGATGTTGTAATCGACACTCAAGGCAAAAAGCCACTGACCGTGGCAAGTGAGATCCAGAGATTTATTCAAACTAAAGATAGTACTTCTTGAAGAGAAACTAGTTAATGAATTGTTTAAATGTTGAATTGGGTGAGCGCAGTTACCCAATATTTATAGGGTCNAATCTTTTCGATGATCANAGGTTNATCNCGCCATTTTTAGGAAAAAGTCGAGTAGTCGTGATTACTAACTCTGTAGTGGGNCCACTCTANCTGGNAAAAATAAAGAAGTTTTTGGGGTCTAATTATGATTCTTCTGTCATCTTGCCCGATGGAGAGGAGCATAANAATTTGGATTCTGTGGAATTAATCTATGATCACTTNCTACGAGGAAAATATGATCGAAAAACTATATTAGTTGCGCTTGGAGGGGGTGTTGTGGGTGATATAGTTGGCTTTGCCGCGGCAACGTTTCAGAGAGGTATTAGGTTTGTGCAAATACCTACNACATTGCTTGCGCTGGTCGATTCCTCTGTTGGTGGGAAGACNGGAGTGAATCACTCGTTAGGTAAGAATATGATTGGTTCTTTTCATCAACCAGAGTGCGTAGTTGCTGACATGACTGTGTTGGAAACTTTGCCTGACCGAGAAGTCAAAGCCGGATTTGCGGAAGTCATAAAGTACGGTGTAATAGGAAATTTAGAATTTTTTGATTGGCTTGGTGAACACAGCAAGGCGCTGCTTAATNTTAAATACGAATACCTTTCTGAAACAGTTCGNAGGTGTTGTGAGGCAAAGGCAGATATCGTTTCTGCTGANGAGAAGGANTCTGGNCGCAGAGCTTTNCTAAATCTGGGGCATACTTTTGGACATGCGATTGAAACAGCNACAGGGTACGGAAAATTCCTACATGGCGAAGCTGTGGCAATCGGAATAGTCATGGCGGCTGACCTCTCAAAAAGACTAGGATTGCTCGAGTCGACAGAGGCAAAAAGAATTCGACATGTGCTAGAAATTGATTTCGGGCTTCCGGTTGTGCCCCCAGCCGAGATAACAGTAAGAAGATACTTGGAGCTTATGAGTTCTGATAAAAAAGTCGAAGAAGGTAAAATAAGNTTTATTTTGTTGAAAGCCATTGGCAGGGCGTTTATTGAGCATCAAGTCAACGAAGAGATTTTAAGAGAAACTTTAACGAGTGGAAACCAGCTCTGCATGTAATTTAACTATTTCCAACTCAACTTGAGTGGTAAATTTTTTCGCACGGGAACAAATGTGACTTTAAAAAACGATCGTTTATTGAGGGCTCTNTCNGGTAAGAGCGTTGATNTAACCCCCGTCTGGATGATGAGACAGGCCGGAAGGTATTTGCCAGAGTATAGAGCNACTAGGAAGAAAGCCGGCGATTTCATGAGTTTGTGTCAATCTCCGGANTTAGCTTGTGAAGTGGCTTTGCAGCCTCTGCGACGCTATCGATTTGATGCTGCGATACTTTTTTCAGATATATTGACCATACCCGATGCCATGGGACAAGGGNTGTATTTCGAGGCTGGAGAAGGTCCTCGATTCAAGAAAGTCATTCANAGTCGTGCTGACATAGAGAGCCTGCAAAAAATATCTGCCATCGATGATTTGGGCTACGTGATGAACGCAGTGACTTTAATTCGAAAGGAATTAAATGGCTCGGTCCCATTGATCGGCTTTAGCGGCAGTCCTTGGACCCTGGCAACGTATATGATAGAAGGGGGTGGCTCCAAAGATTTTAGTAGAGCAAAAACTTTCATGTACAACGATCCAGCCGCAATGCATTTGCTATTAGAGAAATTAACTGAAACTGTGATTGATTACCTAAATTCTCAAATTCGGGCAGGAGCGCAGGCTGTCCAGATATTTGATACCTGGGGAGGAGTTCTCAACACGCCGGGATATTTCGCTTTTTCACTTAAGTATATGAAACAAATAGTATCCAAGNTGATCAAGCAATACGACAANAGGGATGTGCCCGTAATTCTATTTACAAAGAATGGGGGNCAATGGTTATCGCAGATTGCAGACACTGGTGCTCATGCGATTGGCATCGATTGGACTATCGAAATTGGAGCAGCAAAGAAACTGATAGGCTCAAAATGTGCTTTGCAAGGCAATATGGATCCGGCGATTTTGCATTCATCACCNAAGGTGATTAGNGAGGAAGTCAGGCGCATTTTGTCAGATTTTGGTAATGAGAACGGGCATATTTTTAATCTAGGGCATGGGATTACTCCAGGAGTAGATCCGGATAACGTAACAGTTTTTGTTGATTCAGTGCATGAATTCTCGGCCCAATATCACATTTGACGAAGCTCACACTTTGACCTCAATAGTAGGGCTAGGTTCAAACCTGGATTCTAAGTATGGCTCTAAGCTNGATATAATGAGAAAGGCGGTTAAGGCTCTCGGGNAACTNAGTTCTCANCCATGTATTGCTTCATCANTTTATCAGTCAGAGCCAGAAGGGTGCCCGCCTGATTCACCCTTATTCGTAAACTCGGTAGTTGTCTTATTTCTGCCCGTTAATACGGAACTCAAGAGGTTTTTTTTGTGTATCCAGAGATTGGAAGAAAAGTTGGGTCGGGTGCGGTCNGGTATAGGTAATGAACCTCGAACGATAGACCTTGATTTACTATTCTTNGGTAATTTTTCATTTTCCTCAGACTCACTNAACATACCTCACCCTAGGGCTCTAGAAAGAAGGTTTGTGCTTGAACCACTNGCAGAGATTGCTCCTAATCTCGTGCTTCCTGGCCAAAAATTTTCAGTCCAGCAATTGCTTGATGATCTGCCCCAAAGAGAGTGGGTCCGGAAGCTCCGAGAAGGACAAATTAACGACGCAAAGGGTGAGGAAAACATGTAATTCTCCAGCCGTTAATGATACGATCGGCGGAGGTTANGTTCATAAAAATACTGAATGTAATATACAACCTGTTACGCTAAGTAAATTGAATTGCTAAATTAGTGTAATTTCTGAGATGAAAAGAACGTGAGATTCTTCGGCCTTTCTACATTAAATTGCATAATCGCACCATTACTAGTTTTTGGGCAGGGAGCACACGCTCAAACAAATAATATTGCGGTAGACACTGCGGAAACCGATTCCGATAACTTTGCAACCTTCAGGATTGCTCCAACCTCTGTTTTGACCGAGGCGATGGCACCTCTAATCGAAATAGCTCGAAAAACAGAAGCGAGAGATCTTCAAGGTAGCATAGTGGAGGATGCTCTAAATTTTAATCTTGGAATGCAAATTACACCGATCCGAGGCCTTGAAGTTAACGCAGGCATNTGGCGGCAGGAGATAGAGCAAAGGTCTCAAAATGACGTTCAGGTGGGAACGGTGGCAAATCTTTCTCAACTGTATATCGAAGACTCCTCAATTAACGAGTTCAATATTGATAATCCGGCTATAGGTCAAACGGTCAAAAGTGAAGGTTTTGATATTGGGGCCTCTTACGTCTGGGACACAGATAGATTCGGTCAGTTTACCNTGAGCACAAAGACCACCTATGTAAAAGAGTTTCAAAACCAGGGTTCGTTATTGGAGCTTTTTGGTGCGGGACTCGATCATCAAGTGGATCGAGTCGTAAGTCCAGAACTACAAAGNAGTCTGATGCTTACGTGGCAATTTGGCAATCACACGGCCTCGGCGATTACAAATTACTTTGATTCATTTAAAGACATTAATGAATTGGACTTGGATGAAATTAATGCGTTGGTCGACAATATTGCAACCGTTGATCTCCAATACGGTTATACGGTTAATACTGGTAATGATGACCGTGCCATTATTTCATTCGGAATCAGAAATATCTTCAACGAAAGAACAGTGCAATTATTGAATTCAAACACGCAAATCTTAGATCAAAATGGACGTGTTGCTTACGGTTCGATTAAATATCAATTCTAGGTAGCCTAAAAACAAATATTCGTATTTAGAACTCACAAATGCCCTAGGTGTGTTTTGGCAAATAAAATTTAGTGGTGAAGTGAAATGGTTAGAGTAGCAATAGCTGGCGCTGCTGGCCGAATGGGTCGATCTTTAATAGAGGCGTTTAACGACGACTCTCATGATTCGAAAGTCACAGTTGCAACAGTTTTAAGTGACGATCCCAGTCTGGGCATGGATTCAGGAATCTTGGCGATGGGCATCTCCAATAAAATTCTAACAGTATCCGATATTGGTAACTTCGTAGATGACTTTGATGTACTTGTTGATTTTACAGAGCCAGCAGCGACCGAACAGCATATCCTATTATGTAAGAATAACCGTAAAGCAATGGTTATAGGCACAACGGGGTTAAGTCAGCATCAGATAAAACTGGTTAGGGAGGCGGGGGAAAAAATTCCGATTGTTTTTTCTCCAAACATGAGTATTGGCGTGAATTTGTGTTTTGGCTTAGTGGAGGCGGTGGCCAAAGTAGTTGGCGACCAATATGACATTGAAATCTTTGAGGCTCACCATAGGAATAAAAAAGACTCCCCGTCCGGAACAGCGCTCAAAATGGGTCAATTGATCGCCGACACTTTAGGGAGGGATTTTAAGGATGTTTCAATATATGGGCGAGAGGGACTCAGCGACCAGAGGGATTTGAATACAATAGGATTTTCGACGATGCGTGCTGGCGATATAGTTGGAGATCATACTATTACTTTTGCTGGTCGAGGAGAGCGTATAGAGATTACCCATAAAGCTAGCAATAGAATGACATTTGCGAGTGGAGCTGTTAAGGCAGCTAGTTGGATTTTTGGCAGAGAGGCTGGCACTTACTCGATGCAGGATATCCTTGATTTACGGATTTCCATTTAACTATAAACTATGAAAATGAAATTTTTTGTCTCTTAGATCATTAGTTAATAGACAAGGTAGATCTTTATTTAATAGAATTCCCGCTCAGTATGAGAATTACTGAGAAGACAAATTAAAGCGAGTTTACATAAGGCGGAATGAAGACGGCTCTCTTCATTCCGCTTTTTTTCTGCTTAAAGATTNGCAAGAAACTTCGGGTATAGGAGCAGACGTGGGCGCAACTGCAATATTAGGTTTGGAGGATGGAAGTATCTTCAAGGGCACTGCTCTGGGGGTTAAGGGCATTACTGCTGGGGAGGTGGTGTTTAATACCTCGATGACCGGTTACCAAGAAATATTGACAGACCCCTCGTATGCCAAGCAAATTGTGACGCTGACTTATCCACATATTGGAAATACCGGCACCAACAGTGAAGATAATGAATCCGACAAAATTTGGGCATCCGGTCTTGTTATAAAAGACTTGCCACTATTGGCGAGTAATTGGAGAAATGAAATCGACCTTAACGCATTTCTGATCGAGCAGAAGATTACTGCTATTGCGGAAATAGACACAAGANGGCTTACAAGATTGTTACGAGATAAGGGGCCTATGAATGGATGCATAATCTCTGGCGTTGATGAGATTGAATTAGCAGATAGGGCAATTAGAGGAGCTAGGGAGTTTCCCGGTCTCAAAGGCATGGATTTGGCGAAAGTGGTATCAGCAAAAGATTCCTACACCTGGGACGGTGGAATTTGGGATATCAATGCTGGTCATCGAGAAAGTCCAAGTGAGACGTTTAATGTTATCGCATATGATTTCGGCGTCAAAAGGAATATTTTAAGAATGCTGTCAGACAGAGGCTGCAAGGTCACAGTTGTGCCTGCTACGAAACCCGCATCAGAGGTTCTTGCAATGAAGCCGGATGGCGTATTTCTGTCGAATGGACCCGGCGATCCAGAACCTTGCGAGTATGCTATAGATGCTGTGCGTGAGTTCTTGGATAAACATGTTCCCCTGTTTGGGATATGCCTTGGTTATCAAATTTTGGCACTGGCGTTTGGAGCTAAGACGGAGAAAATGCGCCTAGGCCATCATGGGGCTAATCATCCAGTGCAGAAAATTGCAGATGGCAGTGTTTTGATTACAAGCCAGAATCATGGGTTTGCTGTTGAAGANAGCACCTTGCCGTCAAGCTTGANAGCGACTCATAAATCGCTTTTTGATGGATCACTGCAAGGTATAGAGAGTAAACAGAAANCTGCATTTGGGTTCCAGGGTCATCCAGAAGCTAGTCCTGGTCCACACGATGTGGCCCATTTGTTTGACCATTTTATTGAGTTGATGTCANATCAAAAGAATTAGCAACATAATTAAATTAAAAAAATTATAGCCAAATATGNCGCGTAGAACAGACATAAAAAGTATTCTTATTTTNGGAGCGGGTCCAATTGTGATTGGCCAAGCTTGCGAGTTTGATTACTCCGGAGCACAAGCATGTCAGGCACTNAAAGAAGAAGGNTTGCGAGTGATTCTGGTAAATTCTAATCCGGCGACCATAATGACAGACCCCTCAATGGCTGACGCAACCTATATTGAACCTGTAAAGTGGCAAATTGTTGAAAAGATAATCGAAAAAGAACGACCGGATGCGATTTTACCCACAATGGGTGGGCAGACAGCGCTTAATTGTGCTTTAGATTTAAATCGGCATGGGATTCTGACTAAGTATGAAGTGGAGCTGATAGGCGCCAGTTGCGACGCAATTGATAAAGCAGAGGACCGAGAGCTCTTTGATAAAGCTATGAAAAAAATTGGACTCGAAACTCCCTGNCACGAAATGGCTCACGATATGGATCAGGCGCATAAAGCGCTCGAGGAGATTGGATTTCCATGTATTATCAGGCCGTCTTTCACGCTCGGCGGAAGTGGCGGTGGAATAGCCTATAACAAGGAAGAGTTTAATGAAATTTGTGAACGAGGCCTGGAGTTGTCGCCGACAAGTGAATTGTTGATCGACGAGTCCTTAATTGGNTGGAAGGAATTTGAACTAGAGGTAGTTCGGGATAAAAACGATAACTGTATTATTGTCTGCTCAATAGAAAATTTTGATGCAATGGGCGTTCATACGGGCGATTCGATTACGGTTGCCCCATCTCAGACTCTTACAGACAAGGAATATCAAATTTTGCGAAATGCTTCCATTGCTGTGCTTCGCGAAATAGGGGTTGAAACTGGAGGGTCGAATGTCCAATTTGCCGTAAACCCGAAAGATGGACGTTTAGTAATTATTGAAATGAATCCGCGCGTTTCGAGATCCTCNGCGCTGGCTTCCAAAGCTACAGGATTTCCAATAGCTAGAGTGGCGGCTAAGTTGGCAATCGGATTTACCTTAGATGAGCTACGAAATGAAATTACAGGCGGGGCTACNCCTTCTTCATTTGAACCAACTATAGATTATGTTGTAACCAAGATACCTCGGTTCACCTTTGAGAAATTTCCACAGGCCAACGATCGAATAACGACGCAGATGAAGTCAGTTGGCGAAGTGATGGCTATTGGAAGGACCTTTCAAGAATCTATGCAGAAGGCCTTGCGAGGGTTAGAGGTTGGAATGTGTGGCTTTGATCCTATTTTAGATGACGAGTCTAATTCATCTAAAGAAATTCTCACCCGAGAACTAACAGAACCCGGCGCGCAGCGGATTTGGTTTATTGCAGACGCGTTCCGACAACAATGGTCGATTAAGAGTGTCTTTGAACTCACTGGCATAGATCCTTGGTTCCTTGTTCAGATTGAAGAGATTGTAAAACTTGAGGCGGAAGTTACTAATTTAAATCTCTCGGAAATCAACAGAGAGTTTTTGTTCCAGCTAAAGAGAAAGGGTTTTTCCGATGCAAGATTGTCGACATTACTTAAGGTTTCAGAAAAAGAAGTTCGGGACTCGAGGCATACTCTTAATGTTTGGCCGGTATACAAAAGGGTTGATACTTGCGCTGCCGAATTCGAGTCTGCTACGGCATATATGTATTCTTCCTATGATGAAGAGTGCGAGGCCAACCCTTCTGAGAGACAGAAAATTATGGTGCTTGGAGGAGGGCCAAATAGAATTGGTCAAGGTATCGAGTTTGATTATTGCTGCGTCCATGCGGCACTGGCGATGCGAGAGGATGGTTTTGAGACAATAATGGTCAATTGCAATCCTGAAACTGTTTCAACAGATTATAANATTTCAGATAGACTGTACTTTGAGCCACTTACCTTTGAAGACGTTCTGGAAGTAGTGAGAGTCGAAAAACCGCTTGGAGTTATTGTCCAGTTTGGTGGGCAAACCCCCCTTAATCTTGTTAAGAGGCTAGAGGAGGCAGGCGTTCCAGTTATAGGTACTTCTCCAGATGCTATCGATCGGGCAGAGGACCGTGAGCGTTTCCAAAAGTTGATAGAGAAATTGGGGCTTAAACAACCACCTAACTGCACCGTGCGCAGTGTTTCAGAAGCAATTGATCAGGCCGAAAAAATCTCTTACCCGTTGGTCGTTAGGCCTTCATATGTGCTTGGCGGAAGGGCTATGGAAATCGTTTATCANGAAGATGAGCTTAAGCGTTATATGCGAGAAGCAGTAATGGTTTCTAACGAGAGTCCAGTTTTATTGGACTACTTCCTGTCTTCAGCGATAGAAATCGATGTTGATGTGGTTAGCGACGGAAGTCGTGTGGTCGTTGGAGCGATAATGCAGCATATTGAGCAGGCTGGGATACACTCNGGAGATTCNGCATGCTCTTTACCGCCGTATAATTTGTCTNCAGATATACAAGATCAAATACGGGACCAGGTAACTAAATTAGCTCTCGAGTTAGGTGTTGTGGGCTTAATGAACACCCAGCTGGCATATCAGGATGGGGAAATTTACGTGATAGAAGTTAATCCAAGAGCTTCNAGAACAGTNCCCTTTGTGTCAAAGTGCATAGGCCACTCGTTAGCAAAGATTGCAGCACGCTGCATGATAGGTCAATCCTTAGAGGATCAAAAGTTTGTGACAGAAATTACCCCTAAAACCTTCGCAGTTAAAGAGGCGGTGTTTCCGTTTAATAAATTTCCTGGGGTAGACCCAATTCTCGGTCCCGAAATGAAATCTACAGGCGAAGTAATGGGAGTAGGTGCAACCTTTGCAGAGGCTTACGCTAAAGCCCAGCTGGGGGCTGGTGACGTAATTGAGACGACTGGCAACGCCTTTATAAGCGTTCGTGATAGAGATAAGCCTTTCGTTGTTGAGGTTGCTAAAAGATTAGATTTGCTAGGCTACTCTCTTGTTGCGACCCATGGTACCGCGAAAGTAATATCTGAAGCTGGTTTAAAAGTCACTAGGGTAAATAAGGTTATCGAGGGTAGACCGCACATTGTTGATATGTTAAAAAATGATGAAGTTCAAGTGGTATTCAATACAACAGAAGGAACCCAAGCTATAGCTGATTCTTCGATGATACGCAGAACTGCGTTACGACATAATGTTTACTGCACCACAACTATAGCTGGTGCATTTGCAGTTTGTGAAGCGGTCGGGTTCGGACAAAACTTTTCAGTTTATACGATTCAACAACTACACGCGGAATTAGACTAAATTTTCCGAGTACAAATAAACATCTTTAAGAAGACAAAAAACCATGCCAAAAGTGCCAATGACGGTGGCGGGAGCTGAAAGGCTCCGCTCTGAATTGAACGAGTTGAAAACTATTCAACGTCCAAAAATCTCGAAAGCTATAGCTGAAGCAAGAGAGCATGGAGATTTGAAAGAAAACGCTGAATATCACGCAGCTAGGGAGCAGCAAAGTTTTTGCGAAGGCCGAATTACGGAAATTGAAGCTAAACTCTCTGAATCTGAAATAATTGATATAAGCCAGATAGATCCGGTTGGCAAGGTCTTATTTGGGACAACTGTCACTCTTTATAATCTTGATACTGAGGAATCGGTTCATTATCAGATTGTTGGGGAAGATGAGGCAGACGTGTCAGCTGGAAAAATATCGGTTATCTCACCAATAGCCAGGGCTGTTATGGGTAGACCTGAGGGAGAAGAAGTTGTTGTTAAAGTNCCAGCNGGTGAAGTTCAATATGAGATTGAGAAAATTGAGCACATTTAGGGTTTTTTCNGCGATAAATTAGATAGTCTGGGATTTGCNTTTTTTGAGGGGCGATAGATCAGGGTCACGTGTCCGACACTTTGAATGCACTCGGCATTGTGGTGCTTGCAAATTTGTTTAGTGANTTCTTTTCTATCTTCNCTATGGGTAGTGATTATTTTTATTTTAATTAACTCGTGATCATTTAAAGCCCTATCAATTTCACCTTTGATGGTTATCAGTTANCCCTTTATGAGAAACAATAACAACGGGCTTTAGTAGATGTCCAATAGCCTTTAAATATTTCTTTTCGCGAGTTGAATTTTGCATTTAAATCTGTGTTTAGTTTAATTTTGCAAATGTTAACATTTCTGTGTTTAACTCAAAACAGAATCACCCCGGATGCCTATGGTTAAATCTAAAAGTAGTAGAAGATGGTTGGAAGAACGCGCGAAAGATAAATATGTCAAAAGATCAAAGGAGGAAGGCTATAGATCTCGAGCCAGTTTTAAGCTTCTAGAAATTCAAAAACAAGATAGGTTTATTAAACGGGGCATGACCGTTGTTGATTTAGGGTCTGCCCCAGGTGGTTGGTCTCAAGTTGTCAAGCATCTCGTAGGTGATCAGGGTAGGGTTTTTTCTAGTGATATATTGCCGATGGAGCCAATTTCAGGGGTCAATTTTATTCAGGGTGATTTTACAGAAACGATGGTCCTTGAGCAGCTGATTGCGCAACTTGAGGGAGTCGCGGTAGACCTTGTAATTTCGGATATGGCCCCCAATATCACTGGTATAAAAGCAGTCGATCAACCTAGCGCTATTCACTTGGCGGAATTAGCGTTGGATCTCGCGAGATCTATTCTGGATGAAGGGGCGTATTTTTTGGTTAAGATGTTTGAAGGCGAGGGAAGTGTAGAGTTCAAAAAGCTTCTATCCCGTGAATTTACGAGTGTTAAGANAAGGAANCCATCAGCGTCTCGTGCGAGATCTCGGGAATATTACTTGTTAGCAGAGGAATTCTGTAAATAGCAGTNAATTTTCGTGCAAAATATGCGTAACACATTAGAATGAAACGAAGAAATTAATACTTATATGTTGATTGGTTGCAGCTAAAAAGAATTAAAGGTTTTTAGGGGTATAAAACCCGAAATCAACAATTTTCTCTAGGAGATAAACACTTGAATGATATGGCAAAAAACCTAATTCTCTGGATGATTATTGCTGGAATACTTCTCACTGTTTTCCAGAACATAAACCAGGAAACTCGGGAAGATAACATCAACTATTCAGAATTTATTCGAGAAGTTAGATCAGGTCGTGTCACAGCGGTTGAATTAGCTGGAATTAATATTACCGGTTGGCGGTCAGATAACTCACAGTTTAGGACCATTATGCCCTTGATTGGTGATGACCAGTTAATGAATGACTTATTCGATAACAACGTTGAAATTCGGGCAAATGAGCCCGAACAGCAGAGCATTTGGACGCAGCTGTTAGTAGCAAGCTTCCCGATTCTAATAATTATTGCGCTTTTTTTCTTTTTTATGCGTCAAATGCAGGGTGGAGCTGGCGGTGGACGCGGTGGTCCAATGTCGTTTGGTAAAAGCAAAGCAAAGCTTCTCGGTGAAGACCAAATCAAAGTCACGTTCTCAGATGTGGCCGGTGTTGAAGANGCAAAAGAAGACGTTCAAGAATTAGTCGAGTTTTTGCGGGANCCNGATAAATTTCAAAGGTTGGGAGGCAAAATTCCACGTGGAGTTCTAATGGTGGGTCAGCCAGGTACAGGGAAGACACTCCTAGCTAAAGCAATTGCTGGTGAGGCAAAAGTACCATTTTTCTCAATTTCAGGATCTGACTTTGTTGAAATGTTTGTGGGTGTAGGAGCTTCGCGAGTTCGAGATATGTTTGATCAAGCGAAAAAGCAGTCGCCTTGTATCATATTTATTGACGAAATCGACGCTGTTGGGCGGCACCGGGGAGCCGGGTTAGGAGGTGGACATGACGAAAGAGAGCAGACTTTAAATCAACTTTTAGTAGAGATGGATGGTTTTGAGGGAAACGATGGTGTCATTGTTATGGCGGCAACAAACCGACCTGACGTGCTGGACCCAGCCTTATTAAGGCCAGGACGCTTCGACCGGCAGGTTGTTGTGGGTCTTCCTGACATTCGCGGAAGAGAGCAGATTCTCAAGGTTCACATGCGAAAAGTGCCTATAGATGATGGAGTTAAAGCCAATGTCATAGCTAGAGGTACTCCGGGCTTCTCAGGTGCGGATTTAGCAAACCTAGTCAATGAGGCTGCGTTGTTTGCGGCCAGGGCTAGCAGGCGATTGGTCACGATGGAGGAATTCGAGAAAGCTAAAGANAAAATAATGATGGGTGCCGAGCGAAAATCCATGGTTATGTCGGATAAAGAGAAATTGAACACTGCNTACCACGAGGCCGGCCATGCGATAGTGGGGCGACTTATGCCAGAGCACGACCCGGTCTACAAAGTTAGCATCATTCCACGGGGACGTGCGCTAGGTGTTACCATGTTCTTGCCGGAGGAAGATAGATATAGCTTAAGTAAACAACATTTACTCAGTCAAATTTGTAGCCTCTACGGCGGGCGCATAGCAGAAGAGATGACCTTGGGGAAGGATGGTGTGACTACAGGTGCGTCGAATGATATTCAGAGGGCCACTGAAATGGCTCGAAATATGGTTACGAAGTGGGGTCTTTCGGATGAGTTGGGTCCGTTATTATATTCTGAGGATGATGGTGAAGTTTTCCTCGGAAGGTCGGCGGCTTCTCAGTCAAAGACAGTCTCTGATGAAACCGCGATTGCTATAGACAAGGAGGTAAGAAGAATAATCGATGATTGTTATGATAAAGCTGAGAACATTTTAAATGATAATCGTAATTTATTGGAACTTATGAAAGATGCTTTAATAGANTATGAGACGATAGATTCCGATCAAATCGATGACATAATGGAAGGGAAAAACCCCCGCCCCCCCTCAGACTGGTCTGACTCGGGCCCAGATAATACTGGTGGGGAGAGCAAGGTTGATGACAAAGAAGAATCCCCCCCGATTGGCGATCCTGCTGGAGAGCATTAAAGAGTACTCTGTAGGCAAGAATATTGGAACGCCAAACTGAAAGCCTGCTGCGAGTAGGCAAACACTGTTTGGACCTTACAGTTCCTCACTGCATGGGGATAATAAATGTTACACCTGACTCTTTTTCAGATGGTGGTGTTCTTGCTAAGGCTGAATCTGGCCCCTTCAGAGTAGACCTCGATAAAGTTCTCTATAAAGTTGAATCTTATATTAAACAAGGAGCGACGTTGATCGACGTCGGGGGCGAATCGACGCGCCCTGGAGCAGTCAGTATCTCACTAGATATTGAACTTGAGCGTACTATCCCTGTTATAGAGGCAGTAAAGAAAAATCTCGATGTGCGACTGTCCATAGATACCAGTTCCCCTGTTGTGATGGCCGAAGCGATAGCCTCGGGCGTTGAGCTTATTAATGATGTAAGGGCATTGTCGGTGCCAGGTGCTATTGAAGTTGCAGTAAATTCGAATGTAGCGATTTGTCTCATGCACATGATGGGCCAGCCCGAGAGTATGCAAAAGTCGGTTTATTATAGAGATGTCGTTAGTGACGTTTCCGACTTTCTGAGAGCGAGGATCGAGGCTTGCAGGTTAGTGGGTGATGTAAGGCAGCGCCTGTTAATTGANCCAGGGTTCGGGTTTGGNAAATCGGTTCGACACAATTACCGACTGCTGAAATTTTTATCTTCTTTTAAGAAGTTAGGTCACCCTGTTTTAATTGGCATATCGCGTAAATCGATGATTGGGGAGGTTGTCAATCGAGCGATAGAAGAGAGATTGCATGGTTCTGTTGCTGCAACGGCACTAGCGATTAATAACGGGGCGTCCATAATTCGAACTCACGATGTGGCTGCCACGATGGACGTAATTAGAGTACACTGCGCTTATNAAGATTCGTAATAGAAGGTTCAAATGAGTAAAAAGTCTAAGCGTTATTTTGGTACAGATGGTATCCGCGGTATGGTTGGGACCAACCCGATTACTCCAGATTTTATGCTTAAACTGGGATGGGCCGCTGGAAAAGTTTTTGCGGAGGCTGGGACAGGGACTGCTAAGATATTGATCGGTAAAGATACACGGATTTCAGGTTATATGTTTGAGGCTGCGCTTGAGGCTGGAATAAGTGCAGCTGGAGTTGATATAAATCTAACTGGCCCGATGCCAACGCCTGCGATTGCCTACTTAACAAGGACTCTTCGGGCACAGGCTGGGATAGTAATAAGTGCATCACATAATTCGTTTAAAGATAACGGAATTAAGTTTTTCTCTAGTGATGGAACAAAACTTCCTGATGATTTAGAACTAGCAATCGAGAAACTTCTCGAAGGTAATATCCCAGTTTCCACCGTCGCACCGCAGTGTCTCGGTAAAGCATCTCGTATTAATGATGCTGCCGGCCGCTACATAGAGTTTTGTAAAAGCACGATTGGATCATCATTAAAACTTGGTGGTATTAAGGTTGTGGTTGATTGCGCGCACGGTTCAACTTACCACATAGCACCTGCGGTTTTTGAGGAACTTGGCGCTTCCGTTCATGCAATTGGGGTGTCACCTGATGGCTTGAATATAAATGAGCAGAGCGGCTCAACTCATCCAAATTTACTTGCTGAAACTGTCTTAGCAGAGAAAGCCGACCTTGGAATCGCGTTTGATGGAGATGGCGATCGAGTAATAATGGTTGATCATCTCGGGAATATTGTTGATGGAGACGAAATTCTATATGTCATAGCGCGCGACAGGCGACGGCAAAGTATCGACATTGGCGGAGTTGTGGGAACTCAAATGAGCAATATTGGCCTTGAACTGGCCCTTGATGCTTTGGACGTGCCCTTTGCCCGTTCTAAGGTTGGTGACCGTTATGTTATGAAAGATATGTTGGCAAAAGGATGGAAGCTTGGTGGGGAGAACTCGGGTCATATNATATGTTTGGATATTGCCAACACCGGCGACGGAATAATCTCCTCACTCCAGGCTTTGGCGGCTCTCGTCAACTCTGATCAGTCACTATCAGATGCGCGAGCCAAGATGCGTAAGTTTCCTCAGTGTATGATTAATGTTAAGGCCGGCAATGCTTCAAATATTATTGACAACTCGTTAATCCAGTCCGCGATATCGGATATAGAGTCGAAACTGGGGAAAAATGGAAGAGTCCTGCTTAGACCATCCGGGACCGAGCCCGTCATAAGAGTTATGGTGGAGGGCGAGGACGGGGACATAGTAGATAAGATGGCAAGAGAGCTGTCGGAGGTCGTAACCGCTCAAGGTATAGCCAATTGATCACCGCTTTTGTAGAGCATTGCATCGAGCACTCAACTTAGTTAGTATTGGCGGCCGTTTTTTGTGACTGGCCTAATTTGCTGACCTATCAAGGTTTTTCAGGATANTGAGGTACAATTTTCAAATGCGACAGAGAACAGTGATCGGAAATTGGAAGATGCACGGGAGTGCGCTAACTATTCGANCACTGATGGTTGAGATTATAAAAGGTCTGTCAGATTTATCGGGGAACAGGAAGGTCGCAGTTTGCCCAAGCTTTGTTCATTTGGAGTTAGTCGATCAGATTTTGAAAGAAACTGACAGCGGAATTGAGCTGGGTGCGCAGGATGCCCGCGCTGAGGATGAAGGAGCTTTTACTGGGGACGTTTCCGCCTCAATGCTTACAGATTTCGAAACCTCATTTGTATTAGTGGGGCACTCCGAACGCAGACAGGGGGCAGGAGAGTCNGATGAGACNGTTGTGTCAAAATTTGGNGCAGTTCAAGATTATGGGTTGACCCCGGTTCTGTGCGTTGGNGAGTCACTATCTCAGCGCGANGACGGAAANACAGACAAAATCATCTTATCGCAAGTTTCTGCGATTATNGAGAAATTTGGAGTCTCNGTTTTCAAAAAGGCAGTAATTGCGTATGAGCCGATTTGGGCTATAGGGACTGGCATTACAGCGACTCCAGAACAGGCGCAAGCTGTGCATGAGTTTATTCGGGCACACCTAGCTAAGGAAGACGCCTCAATTGCAGAGTCCGTAAGGATAATTTATGGTGGTAGTGTGAACAGTAAAAACGCTANTANTTTGTTTAATCAGAGNGATATAGATGGTGGCTTNGTAGGCGGAGCNTCNTTAGAATGCNNAAGAATTTATATCNATTTGNAANAGTTAGGACTGTTTTATATGCAGACTATNATAATCATAGTACANGTGATNGCNGCTATAGCTATCGTTGGGTTAGTTTTNCTTCAGCANGGTAAAGGNGCCGATGCTGGNGCTTCTTTTGGNGCNGGTGCTTCCCAAACNGTTTTTGGCGCATCNGGNAGTGGTAANTTTNTGGTNAGAGCNACNACGATTNCAGCTGTANTATTCTTTGTGACNAGCTTANCTCTNGCAATNTTTGCAAAAAATCAGGCTGGNACAGGCACTACNNCTGGTTTACCAATTGTTAATCAAGAGATTCTGGAGGAGACAACTTCTAGTCAATCTGATTTACCAACCTTGATTGACGGGGATGAAACACCTACTCAAACGGATTTGCCGGTTTTACCGGATAATTAGTAAAGTATGCTCATTAAACTTGCCGAAGTGGTGGAATTGGTAGACACGCTATCTTGAGGGGGTAGTGAGCTTTGCTCGTGCCGGTTCAAGTCCGGCCTTCGGCACCAATCATTCGTAATATATCGTTTCCTGAAGGTTCTTCAAATTTCATATCAATTTATTAAATACGTTAAAAGGTTTTTAAACGAAAATTTCCGATTACGATAAATCAACGTTCGGATTAGTTCTTTTATGATTATTCGGCTTTAACAAAATATGATTATCACTAAGAGTCAATCTAGAGAATGACCATTATTAGATAGTTAAAGAAAGAAGAAAACTTATGAGCAAAGAAACCATCAAGTTTTACTCTGAGCTGGATGATATTAAGACTTTCGGTTCAGAAACCTCAGCTCCTATTTCTTTTAAGTTTGTTAATAAAACGAGTACCAATCTAAAGGTCTATTGGATAGATTATTCAGGCAAGGAAACTCTGTACCGTACTCTTAAAATTAACGAAAGCTATACACAGCTAACAAATACTACGCACGCTTGGAGCGTCCACGATGCTGACGGCAGCGTGATATTCAAGTTTTATCCGTCTGAATTGGGAACAATAACCGCATATGACGGTTACCAGGAGTTTTCTCTGGCAGTAAAAGGAACTGCAGATAACGATAATCTTGTGGGGACGGTTCAGG
>PAWK01000024.1 GCA_002714195.1 Gammaproteobacteria bacterium
CTTTTTGGAATGGAATCACCCGCTCTAACGGCAAGCCTAGCAATCGCTGAGTATGTTGAGGATCGAGTCAATCAATAACTAAATTAAACTAATACAAATTTAATTGACTACCTCGCCATATCAAAGATTCCGTAATTAGTTGTGGGTTAAGGTTGCTACTACCACCAAGTTCCGCATAAGACTGGGCGACTTGATCATAGTAACGAAAAAGTTCTATCGCAAGGTCCCGACGGGACAATGAACTCTCGTTAAGAATTTCGACAAAATATTTTTCTGGTGAATTGACGTCCATCACTCGGTTTGAAAAAAACATTAGCATTGTTCTTGATAGAAACTGCATCAAGTAATATGCGGAGTGTCTTTCTCCTAGTTCGCTCGCACTGACCACAACCTCTTGGATAGTGCACTTCCCCTTAAGTAAGTTCAAAAAATTATTAATAAAAAGATTGTGTTTTTCTAATAGCCCTGATTCAGCTAGTTTTAAAATTTCAAGTGGCCCATTCTCAGTAACTATATCAAGTAAGTTAAAATCAACTGGGGCACTTGAATTCTCTTTTAACCAAGTTAGAGTCTCTTCTCTTTCCGGTTTACTCATTGCAAATTTCTGACAGCGACTTCTTAGCGTAGGACTTAGTAATCCAGGCAAACTTGAACACAAAATAACAGTTGATGCCCCTGAAGGTTCTTCTAATGTCTTAAGAAGTGCATTAGCGGCGTTTATATTTAAGCGGTCAGCATCAGTTATAATGGCGATTTTAAATCCACTCGAATGACCGGTCTTGTTTAAGAAGTCGGTTAAATCCCTGACTTGATCGATCTTAATTTCCAAACTATTACTTTCCGGCATTAATACCTTTATGTTTGGATGAGCAGAATCATGTAGTTTACAATTACTGCACTTATTGCAAGCATCATAATTACTAGGTGAGACGCAAAGAAGGAATTTTGAGAATTTGAGAACAAAATCGAATTTACCAATTCCGACAGGACCATAGACGAGGTAAGCATGGGCTAAACGCTCTTTTGCAGTCTGATAAATTAGTTTAGACCAATCAGATTTCTGCCAAGGATAGTATGAGTTCGATGCATTACTCATTACTTTAGAGAAAACCTATCAATTAATATCTCTTTGATTTCTTTTGCGACCCTATCTTCAGTATTCTTGGCATCGATAGTTATGTAACGGTCTCGATTTTTTTCAGCCAATCTTAAATAAGCCCGTCTGACATTGTTGAAAAATTCCAATTCTTCTTTCTCAAAACGATCTAGGTTGCCACGCTTCTTTGCCCTTGCTAATCCCAACTCCGGGCTAAGATCAAGATAAAAGGTCATATCAGGACGAAGGGCTTGCTGTGTAATTTTTTCTAATTCAGCAATTAATTGGTCTTCCATACCCCGCCCACCCCCTTGATATGCAAAGGTAGCATCGGTAAATCTGTCACATAATACCCATAGTCCATCGCTAAGCGCGGGTATTATAACTTTTTGAATATGTTGTGCTCGAGCTGCAAAAATTAGTAACAATTCAGTTAACGCAACGGGAGGGTCCTCATCTACATCTAGTAGTAGATTCCGTATTTTTTCCGCTAATAAAGTTCCTCCTGGCTCTCGGGTCGAGACATATCCAATATTAGACTTAGTTAGGAGTTCTTTTATTGAATCCATACAAGTAGTCTTACCTGCTCCTTCAATACCCTCTACTGTGATGAATCTACCTTTCATGATCTTAACGTAATTCCGACTTTCGCTGATATTTATTGACCGCGGCGTTGTGCTCGGCAAGAGTTTCTGAGAATTGATGGCTACCATCCCCTCGTGACACAAAATACAGAAATTCTGATCTAGATGGATTGAGACTCGCATCAATCGATGATTTTCCTGCTAGTGATATCGGAGTAGGAGGAAGCCCGTCAATTCGATAGGTGTTGTATGCTGTAACTTCTGATAAATCCTGCCTTGTAATATTACCTTGATATTTTGACCCCATACCATAGATAACCGTAGGATCTGATTGTAAACGCATTCCAAGTGAAATCCGTCGCAAGAATACTCCGGAAATTTTTCTCCGTTCGGTGTTTAGACCAGACTCCTTTTCTATTACTGAAGCGAGAATAAGAGACTCGTAAGAATTCGAAAACGGCAGCCCGACCGCTTTCGATTCCCATGCGCTTTCAAGAACATCATTTAATTTCGCATTAGCTCTTTTGAGAATTTCAATATCGCTTGTGCCACGAGTGAAAAAGTAAGTATCTGGGAAAAGCATTCCTTCAGCATTTGCAACCTCAAGCCCTAATAATTTCGCTATATGCGAAGGGTCATTATTATCGATCTCCTGACTAATCGAATCTTTTGATCGCAATTCGGCTAACACTTGACTTAGGCTCCATCCTTCCAAAAAAGTNATCCTATGCTGNTACTTATCACCNTTGACCATTTTTTCTACAAGCTCAGCGAGGGTAATTTCAGCGTCTAATAGATACTCACCCTCTTGAATCGATTTTTCAAAGCCAGCTAGTTTAACGTAAATACTCATTAGATCAGCATGTAAAATCTTTCCTTCCGACGCCAATCTAGCGCTAATTATTGACGCAGAGTCACCTGGATATACTGTGAAAATCTCGGTGGATTCTTCCTGAATAATTCGATAGTTAGATAGCTTATTCCAACCGAATAAAGCAGATATTAAGAGAAGGCCAAATAACCCAAGTCCCGTCAGGGAGAAACCCCAATTAGATCTAGATAGTATTGATAGCCATTTAGCCATAAGAGCTCAAACTTCGGACAAGATCCAAAAAAGTTATCATCTTTTAATAATTTAATCTTTGAGTAACTGAGAAAATTTAGACTTATCTTTCAAAATTTAGAAAATATCAAACTTCCGTTAGTGCCACCAAAACCAAATGAATTACTTAGAACTATATCTACGGATTTCTCACGCGCGGTATGCGGAACGTAATCGAGGTCACAGCGCTCATCTGGATTATCAAGATTAATTGTTGGGGGGATTACCTGATCGGCTAAAGTAAGGACTGAAATTATTGCTTCAGCGGAACCTGAAGCGCCCAATAGGTGGCCTATCATTGATTTGTTGGAACTAATAGACAAAGATGATGCGTAATCACCAAATACCGCTTTAATCGCTTCTGTTTCAGCCACATCTCCAGCAGGAGTCGATGTCCCATGAGCGTTAATATAATCTACCTCCTCAGGATTCATACCCGCAGAATCTAGGGCGTTCTTCATGCATTGTGCAGCGCCCTCTCCTCCTTCAGCAGGCGCCGTCATATGATACGCATCACCGCTCATACCGAAGCCTGTTAACTCGGCGTAAATCTTTGCTCCCCGCTCTTTTGCATGATTTAGCTCCTCGAGAACCATGACGCCTGCGCCGTCTCCTAAAACGAAACCATCTCTATCCCTATCCCAAGGTCGACTTGCCGCTTCCGGATCATCATTCCTGCCAGACAATGCTCTGGCNGCACAAAAACCTCCCANACCTACNGGAGAGGCGGCCATCTCGGCACCTCCCGCTAACATAACATCGGCTTGGTTGTTACTTATCATATTTGCCGCTATGCCTATATTGTGAGTACCTGTAGCACACGCTGTTGTTATTGCTATATTTGGCCCTTTAAATCCGAAGCGAATAGACAGATTTCCAGAAATCATATTGATAATAGACCCAGGAACAAAGAANGGAGAAACTTTTCTAGGTCCAGAATCCCTGATTTGTAATGATGTCTCCTCAATTGTCTTGATTCCGCCAATGCCAGATCCTACAGTGACACCGCAACGCACAGGATCATACTTATGAGGTTCTAAACCAGAATCTTCAAACGCCTGGACTCCTGCTGCAATACCATATTGCATAAATATATCCATGCGGCGTGAATCTTTTGGATCGATATATTTACTGCAATCAAAACCTTTAAGACTCCCACCAAATCGAGTTCCGAATTTTTCTACGTCAAAGTGTTCTATTGGAGCAATACCGTTTTCACCATTACGAATGGCGTCCCAAGAGCTTTTGACGCAATTACCCACAGGTGTTAACAAACCTAATCCGGTAACCACAACTCTTCTGTTGTCCAAGTAAATCCCCTAATGCTAAATGTGATCTATCAGATAAAGAAAAGCTACTCTAGATTTCTCTAGAGTAGCTCCATTAAACCCTAAAAGGCTTGTATTTACAGGTGCTCGTTGATGTAATCGCAAGCAAGTTGAACTGTCGTGATTTTCTCGGCTTCTTCATCCGGAATCTCAGTTTCAAACTCTTCTTCCAAAGCCATCACCAATTCTACGGTATCTAGAGAATCTGCGCCTAAATCCTCAACAAAGGCAGCGGATGGTTTGACATCCTCTTCCTTCACGCCAAGTTGTTCGCACACTATCTTCTTAACGCGCTCTTCAATGCTACTCATATCTATTATTAGCTCCTAATGCTTTGTTTCTGAAGGCTTTTTTCAAAAAGCTCTTTTAAGTTTNTCCCGCCGCCAATCAACTTAACCTTATTCAGAGACGCGATTTTACCTATATTTTGTGAACTTGTAATGTTTAAATTGAAAATAAAATTCGGGTTATCTTTTGTCTAAATTTCTTTAGCCCATAAACATGCCACCATTCACATGAATTGTCTCTCCAGTTATGTAGTTTGCGTCTTGTGAGACCAAGAAGCCTACGATAGAGGCGATCTCCTCAGGTTTACCGAGACGTCTCAACGGAATCTGAGTTAGAAGTGATTCAACCTGCGCCCCCTCCAAAGAACTTGTCATGTCCGTATCAATGAATCCTGGTGCAACAGCATTGACTGTAATCCCTCTTGAACCGATTTCTTTCGCTAAAGAACGAGTGAAGCCCTCTATTCCGGCCTTTGAGGCAGCGTAATTTGTCTGGCCCGGGTTTCCGCTAGCACTGACCACGGATGAAACATTAATAATCCTGCCCCACCGTGCTCTTGTCATTCCCTTTAAGCACAATTTTGTAACCCTGAACATTGAGTTAAGATTTGTATCTATCACGCCATGCCACTCGTCTACTTTCATTCGCATCAACAAATTATCTCTGGTAATTCCCGCATTATTAATAAGCACGGCTGGAGACCCAAATTTTTCGTTGATCTCGCCGAGCAGTCGTTCTACAGACTGATCGTCGGCTACATTCACTGTCATCCCAGTACCCGGAATTCTCATATCTTTAAGGTAGCTCGTTATTTTATTTGAACCTTCATCCGTCGTTGCTGTTCCTACTACCATTAGATCTCTTGAGGCTAGCTCAATGGNGATAGCCTTCCCGATGCCTCTGCTTGCACCAGTTACTAATGCTATTGAACTCTTCTCATCAACCATANTTCCTTACCTTAATTATAAAATCGTAGGCTACTAAGTCAGCAAATCACGCGCCTCAGTAACTCCCTTTNTAGTGTCCGATGAAAAACATTGNATTTCGGGCTGAATTCTTTTCACTAAGCCAGAGAGGACTCTTCCTGGACCGCACTCNACAGCGGTATTACATCCAATGTGATAGAGTTTGTTAACGCAGTCTATCCATCTAACAGGCATGTATAGTTGCTTTACTAAATTAGCCTTAATATTAGACTTATCAGTTTGCACACCGCCGTCGACGTTCTGAATAACTTTGATTTTTGGATTACAAATCTCTATCGAATCTAACATCTGCTCTAACTCCGCGGCGGCTGTGCGCATGAGTTCACAATGGGACGGGACGCTAACCTCTAGTGGCAAAGCTCTTTTGGCGCCCGCTTCTTTNCAAAGCTCTNTNACTAGAGTAACCGCAGAAACTTCCCCAGCTATNACAATTTGATTAGCGGCATTTATGTTGGCTGGNGATACTAACCCAGACTTGTTTTGCGCGTGTGCACAAATTTCTGCGACTTTATCCTCTGACAGCCCCAAAATCGCAGCCATCTTACCCGTGCCATTGGGCACCGCATTTTGCATTGCATTGCCACGAAAGTGGACTAACCTGACTGCATCTTCAAAGGCAAGCGCGTCGGAACATACCAAGGCAGAATACTCTCCAAGGCTATGTCCAGCAAGGGCTAAAGGCCTTTCATGGGTCAAACTTAACCAGACTCGCCATATGGCGACAGACGCCGAAAGAAGAACTGGTTGTGTAATCTTTGTATTCGCAAGAACCCCTTTCTTATCAGTCTGCGAAATTTCCCATAAGTCTTCGCCNATAAAGTCAGAAGCTTCTTGAAACGTAGACTTGATGACAGAGAAATTCTGAGATAGNTCANTTAGCATCCCAAGTTTTTGAGANCCTTGTCCNGGGAATAAAAANGCNGTTTTTTCCATTATAAAACAATAANTNAAANTTTATTANANAAGTAATACTTTAAGTTTTATAANCTATTGNTGCGCTGTGCCGTCAGGTTNAATACTNNTAGCAAGTTATNGNNCAAGTCGCTAACCCGAATATGACGTTAGTCCTCNCCGACCTCAACAACCTTCTTACCTTTGTNGAACCCATCAGTGGTTATATGATGCCTGCGGTGGACTTCCCCAGTCGCGTTATCAGTGGAGAGNGCAGCACTCTTTAAATTGTCATGAGTTCGCCTCTTGTTGCGCCTCGATCTTGTTACCTTACTTTTCTGGACTGCCATAAATACTCCTGTGAATTTTCGAAATACTACTTCTTAGTTGACTGTTCTAATAACGATCTTAGCCCTTCAAATGCGGTCTGTGTATCATCATCGTAATCTTTTAGGGCTTTAGGCAGATCGTATTCAAGTTTTTCTAAGCAATTTGGATCATCGTGCAGACTGACAATAGGCAAAGCAAGAATCAACTGCTCCTCTACAAGGTCAGACAAACTTAACTTGTGCTCCTTGCACACCCANGGATCATATATTTCATCGAGAGCGTTAGCATCCTCTTCCCGATCGATCACCGCTAAGTTTATATCGTCCTCTATTAGTTGCTCTAGAGGNTGCAGACATCTTTGACACAACACCTCGATAGCCGCTCTTAGCTTGCCTTCAATAATGCGCTGCCCGGATTTATTCTGAAAAAATCGCAGATTTACGAACAGTCGACCATTATTGCTATTTAAAACACCTTTGAGCTTAGCTANATTGNTTAGAGGCACATTNCCTGAGATTTCNTGCTCCTGCAAGAATACCTTTCTGACATCNGCATATTCTGGAAGGCGGCAATCATCCATAGGCGCGCAATAATAGGCGTATGGNTTCTTTAAGTCAAAGTATAATTTACTAAAGGTTTNAATTATAAATAATTGTATTAATTAGTTATATTTTCTAATACTGATTCAAAGTACTTATCGGTTGGCGCAGNGATTTCTATCAGTGTTTCCGANCCAGGATCTTTAAGCCCAATTTTTGCAGCATGAAGACACAATTTCTTGATGTTTTTTAAATCCGAATTTTTAGATTCCACGCTATATTTGGTATCACCAACTATTGGAAAACCGGCATAATGNCAATGGACCCTTATCTGATGGGTTCTTCCTGTTTCTGGCCTAGCCTCCAGNAGGGTNGCTTCTTTAAAGCGTTTAATTACTTTAAATCTCAGTTTTCGACTCCTTGCCGTCCTTNGCAACCTTCACAATCCTCTCCCCCGAGCTGAGTTTNTTTTTCAACAAAGGAGCGTCTACTACNTCNAATTCGTCTGGCCAATATCCNANTANAATNGCGTGATANATTTTATTNATAGTTTTTAACTTAAATTGTGATTGTAAATCCCTGAGAGCTATAATATTTTTTGCTAAAACTAAACAGCCGGAGGTGTCTCTGTCTAGCCTATGAGCCAATTCTAACCCCTTCCACTCCGACCTTATATTTCGCAATGTGTCGATTATGTTGACTCGAATACCCGTTCCACCCTGAACTGCAAACCCCGAGGGTTTATTAATAACTAAAATTTCATCGGTTTCATATAAANTACTTCTTAAAAACAACTCAATTAGTGCCGNAGAGACATGCTCAGTTTTTGATTCATTCGAACTAACCCTAACCGGNGGAACGCGGACNTTATCACCAGTTCTAAGCTTTAACTCTGGCTTACACCTTTTTCTATTAACTCTAACCTCGCCTTTTCGGATAATCCTATATACTCTTGAACGTGGNACCCCTTTCAACTCTCGAATTAGAAAATTATCAATTCGCTGCCCTTCATGACGCTGGGAAATGGTTATAGTTCTTACCGATGATTCTTCAGGCGAAAGTCTATTCATAGCTATATTCTATTCGAATCACTTCTGCTTAGCACAGTCATAAAAGNTAATGATCNGGAATCCCAGTACGATATGTAGACTCAACGCTTTCTTGAATAGTGTACAATTTACCGGCAATAAAATTTGAAAAATAGAGTAATNAGCAGTGCGAACCATAAAGCAATATCTAAANCTTAAAGTTAGTGCGGCGATTGGGTCGTGCACAGGATTANCAGACGCTAACGCTAACGTCATAACCGCCTCTAAAGTTGAATTTGGCGACTANCAAGCNAATGGTATTATGCCAATTGCAAAACAGCTAAAAACCAATCCTAGAGAACTTGCTAATAAGGTCATTGANGAACTAGACGCCCTTAATCTTAATATAGTTCAGAGCTATGAGGTAGCNGGTCCTGGCTTNATTAACATCTATTTAAGTGACGTAGAGTTACTAAATAGAGCTAATGCTATTATAAATAACAAATTTCCACTAATCCCAAAATCAGATAAGCCATCGAGAATCGCCGTAGATTATTCTTCTCCCAATTTAGCCAAAGAAATGCACGTTGGGCACCTCCGTGGCACCATAATTGGTGATGCAATAGTACGGATACTTGAAAAGCAAGGACATCGGGTTATCAGGCAAAATCATGTTGGAGACTGGGGCACCCAGTTCGGCATGCTCATTTGTTATTTGCAAGAATTACAGCAAACAAGTGAACATGATTACCCTGCAGCCTTAACAGATCTAGAAAATTTTTATCGAGAGGCAAAATCACGCTTTGATTCAGATAGTAAATTTGCGGACAGATCGCGACAGGCCGTTGTTGCTTTGCAAGCCGGCGACCCTGATTCTATTAAGATTTGGGGTCAATTCATTGAAGTATCTCTAAATCATTGCGACGAGATTTATTCGAAGCTAAATATTACTTTAGAAAGATCCCATCTCGATGCCGAAAGTCAGTATAACGATAAATTGGCTGACGTGATTGAAAGATTGCAAGAAGAAGATTTATTAACAGAGTCTGAGGGGGCCAAATGTGTCTTTTTAGAACAGTTTGTTGGTAAAGATGGAACCAAGCTTCCTGTAATTGTGCAGAAGTCAGACGGTGGTTATCTTTATTCTACAACCGACATAGCTGCAGTTGATCATAAGTCTCATACTCTTAATCTTGATCGTGCTTTGTATGTGGTTGACGCACGGCAATCTCTTCACTTTCAGCAGGTATTTGCGGTGGCAAGGGAAGCGAACTTCGCTACTAAAAGAATATCGCTCGAGCATATCTCATATGGGACGATGATGGATTCTAGCGGTANGCCATTTAAAACCAGATCAGGTGATACAATAAAGTTAATTGAACTATTAGATGAGTCAGTTTCAAGAGCATATGCACTGGTTACAGAAAAAAATCCAGCTTTGCCAGAAGAAGAGCGCAAGATAATATCTCAAAAGGTCGGGATAGCGGCTGTCAAATACGCTGATTTGTCAAAGAATAGAACTTCAGACTATATCTTTGATTGGGCAACTATGCTTTCTTTTGAAGGTAATACAGCCCCGTACCTTATGTATGCTTATGCGCGCATTAGAAGTATATTAATGAAAGCTAATCGTGAGGAATCTAATAATAAGATTTCGGAACTTAAGACACCTCTAGAGCGCTTGTTACTGACGAAGCTTATTCAATTTCCTGAAATTATAGATTCGGTAGCTTCTGACTGCTTTCCTAATCTCCTTTGCAATTACTTNTATGAATTAGCCGGTATGTTCATGAGATTTTATGAAGAATGCCCCATACTGTCTGAAAATCAAGATCTTCGGCAGTCNAGGCTGTCATTATCTCACTACTCCTCTCTAACACTGAAACAGGGCCTAGAACTATTAGGCATCGAGACCCTATCACAGATGTAATTGACAGGAAGACCAGGTCCGTAGTCTAGGTNAGTTTTAATAGTAATTTATTCAATTTNGCTGAAAAGTCTCCTGGTTCGTCAATGCTGCCTCCTTCGGAAAGACTTGCTTGACCAAAAAGAACCGTGATCACATCGTCAAACATCTCCTCATCACTTTCATTATCAAGTTTCGCAACAAGTGGATGTTCCGGGTTAACTTCAAATATCGGTTTTGTCTCAGGAACCGTCTGTCCGGATGCCTCCATGATCTTGCGCATTTGTGATCCCATATCATTATCATCGATAGCCAAGCAAGCAGGTGAGTCGGTTAGACGGTTCGTTGTTCTTACATCTTTCACCCTATCCCCAAGTAATGTTTTAATTCTAGTAACAAGGCTTTCAAATTTCTTTTCAGTCTTTTCTTGATCCTCTTTCTTTTCCTTATCATCAAGACCCCCCAGATCAAGTTGGCCTCGAGAGATATCTTGAAATTGTTTTCCTCCATATTCATTGAGATGACCCATCATCCACTCATCAATACGGTCATACATAAGGATAACTTCAATATCTTTTTTCTTAAATATCTCCAGGTGTGGACTATTTATCGCAGCTTTAAGAGAATCGGCTACCAAATAGTAGACCTTGTCCTGACCCTCTTTCATCCGCTGAATGTATTCGTCCAAGCCCTCACGCTGCCCCTCTGACTCGCCCTTAGTCGTACTAAACTGCAATAATTTGGCTACTTTTTCCCGATTTGTAAAATCTTCACCTGGGCCTTCCTTTAAGACCTGACCAAACTGATCCCAAAACTCATCATATTTCTCTTTCTTCTTGGTTCTCATTTTGGTTAGTAAATCTAAGGCTCNCTTGGTTATAGCACTCCTCATCGAGTCTACTACNGGATCCTTCTGTAAGATCTCTCTCGACACATTTAANGAGATATCATTTGAATCAATTACTCCCTTCACAAACCGCAAATACAGAGGCAGAAACTGCTCTGCATCATCCATGATAAAAACTCTTTGTACATAAAGCTTAAGTCCTCTAGCAGCATCTCTGTTCCATAGGTCGAATGGTGCGCGCTTTGGAATATACAATAAACTTGTGTAATCCANCTTCCCCTCTACCCTATTGTGACTCCAGTCTTGAGGTTCTTCAAAATCATGAGAGATGTGTTTATAAAACTCCTCATAATCAGCCTTCTTAATTTGCCGACGAGAACGAGTCCAAAGCGCTTTTGCGTCGTTAATAGTTTCATATTGAATCTCTTCAATAGCGCTCTTGTCGTCTTCGGGAGTTTCTTGAATTTTAACGGTTTTTACCGGNACTGATATATGATCAGCNTACTTCTTAATAATACTCGTGATTCTAAAAGAGTCAGCAAACTCCTTTTCATCAGATTTAAGATAAAGTGTTACGGAGGTCCCTCGTGATTCTTTTTCTGTATTCTCTATCGAATACTCAGATTCGCCTTTCGATTTCCAGAGGACAGCTTCATCAGCTTTAAGGCCTGCCCTTTTTGTAACGACTTCCACCTCGTCGGCTACTATAAACGAAGAGTAGAATCCGACGCCAAACTGACCAATTAACTGAGAATCTTTTTGCTGATCTCCAGTTAACGATTCAAGAAATTGAGCGGTTCCTGATTTTGCTATNGTTCCAAGNTTAGATACCACCTCATCCTTACTCATTCCGATACCNTTATCAGATATCGTAATGGTATTAGCTTCTTTATCGTGGTCGACAATTATTTCAAATTCTGAGTCGCCATCGACTAACTTAGGATTAGAAAGAGACTCAAATCGGAGCTTNTCTACAGCGTCCGATGCATTNGATATTAGTTCTCTTATAAAGATTTCCTTGTTGCTGTATAAGGAATGAATCATTAAATGAAGTAATTGCTTAGCTTCAGTTTCAAACCCTTTCACCTCAGGCCCAGTTTTACCAGCCATAAATTAATCTCCAAATATTAAAAAAACCCAAACGCCTAAGCGAATGGGTCTTTTATTGGGTCTATCGANTAAAAATCAAGCGTTNAACGTTAATCCTATCAGTATGACTAATCGATGAGTGATGGATAAGGCTCATAAAAATCAATCGCGTCTTGCCGTCTTTCAGCAATGATATTGAATCTACTCTCAGTGCTCTCTATAAAAGTAATATAATCTGTAGCACTCCGCCTTTCTGACTCCCCACCAGCATCCGCAGACTGTCTTGCTGCCTCAGTTGCTCCTTCNAAATCATCTAGCTCCATTAAAGCCCTTGNTAAAAATAACAACGTATCTGCTCTATTATTTAGATTACCTTTATCAAGAGCCATCCGAAACGCGTCTGCGGCTTCCTGATAGCTCNTCATAACATAGTGCAAGTATCCATAGGTATCATATCCGTCACCACTATCACTCATTTCCGCTACTTTAAGNGCAGGTTCTAGAGCAGCCTCGTAGTTAGAGGCCAGCAGAAACATCTGGGTTAGGGTCGTAAGATTATCTTCAGTTTCTTCAATGAAACCCTTGTCCATACCATCAATAAGGATCTTTCCACCACTCTGNGGAATGTCGATTCCCCCAAGCGATTGTCCTAAATTTAGGTATCTATTCTCATCATCGAGCATGCCTTTTAGATAAGCTACATTCATAGATCTGATTCTGCGTTCCTCATCATCAAGACTTGCGTAAACGGCACTCAGATTTGTCCAATCTGTCTGCTCGTCGAAAAGAATAATCATAGTCTTTGTTAATGGCAGTGCGTTTTCAAAATCTTCTAATTGAAAATAAAGTCCATTTAGGTATGAGTAATCATCTCGTCCAAGTTCCTCTCCAGTGTCCAGTAGTAACTCCATATAGGCAATCCAATAAGGCAGAGCCTCAGGGAGTTCATCTACTTGGTAATGAGCATAAGAGAGTCCGCGATATACGATATCATCCTCTTCTAACGAATATTCTCGCCACAACTCGTAGTATTTAATCGAGTCCCGCCACCGCTCCTCCGCGGCTGTCAATTGACCCAGGGATCTAAGAGTTCGAAGCCGAGTATCCTCTCTTAGCTCTTCGATCTCCAGGAGTTGCTCGAAAGTACCTATAGCTTCTGGATAATTCTCAAGTGTTAACCAATAATTAGTATAGAAATTTAGAATCGTTTGCTTTTCGAAGTCATTCATTCTCTCGAACCGGCGCTCGTACAGATCATCCAATTCGGCTTTTGCGGCCTCGAGATCCGGCTCATCCTCCGGATCCTCTGGTTGCATCAATTCCTGGATTTCACTAATAGCTCGCATAACCACAGGACCCAGGGTTCCAGCTGTTCTTGCCTCGGGCGGAGCTCTTTGCTCTTCTCCAGCCATGGCCATTGGTCCCAATATAATAGGAAAAGATAATATTCCCACAAGAAAACTAAGACACAACCTGTAATTACTTGCCATGCTCAATCCTCTAATTGATATCTAAACAGGTATTGAACGCCAGCCACTTCTACACCCTGACCATCAATAACCCTAGGTTGAAACTTAAATCTACCAGCCGCTCTAATTGAGGACCGATCAAATATATTTGGGGGTTCGGCGTCTACAACGGCAATTGTTTCTTCAACAACAT
>PAWK01000025.1 GCA_002714195.1 Gammaproteobacteria bacterium
TTACTCGGTATGAATTCCTATACTCTCTTGAATCGACAGGATGCACTACAGAGATTACGGGCTGGAAGCCCTACCATGTTTTAGTAACCGAGAGTGATAGCGAAAGAGAAGCCTGTGGTCGACCAATAGCTGTGATGCCTCTCTATTTAAAGAGTAATTCTTGGGGTGAATATGTTTTTGATTGGTCCTGGGCAGAAGCCTATTCAAGACATGGGATAAATTACTATCCGAAGTTTGTAACTTCGATTCCTTTCACGCCTTCGGCAGGCAACAGAATCATGATAAAAGAGGATATTGATCGGTTTGCTATATCAAAATTAATCTATGAAGCCATCCAGCTAAAAGCAGATACTGTAGGAGTTTCATCCTGGCATATACTGTTTCCAAAGAACGACGAACATGAATTGCTTTGCAGCATTGGGACCCAACCTCGGGTAGCTACTCAATTTCACTGGTTTAATAATGGCTATTCTGATTTTTCTGATTTTCTCACAAGTCTTAATGCAAGGAAGCGTAAAGCTATCAGGAAGGAGCGTAAACACATTGAGGATGAGGGAATAGTGTTTCGGCAAACAGGCGGTGTGGATATTAGTGAGGCGCAATGGTCTGATTTCTACCTTTTTTATCAGACTACTTATTTATCAAGAGGAATGCAGGGATACTTAGATATAGAATTTTTTAAAAAAATCGGGGAATTAATGCCAGAACAGATTTTGCTGATAAATGCAGCCAAAGATAATCGCGATATAGCTGCAGCGTTATTTCTGAAAAGCACTGATTCCTTGTTTGGCCGTTATTGGGGAAGCCGAGTCGACCAACAATTTCTTCATTTTGAAACATGCTACTACCAAGGGCAGGAATATGCGATTGAAAACAAATTAAATGTTTTTGACTCTGGAGCACAAGGCGAGCATAAGATTCAGCGAGGATTTGAACCTATCTACACCTATTCAAATCACTGGCTTGCAAATGATGATTTCTCAGGCGCCATTGCGAAATTTCTGAGAGAGGAAAGACTCCACATAAGAGAATATAAAACGCAGGCGGAAGCTCTCCTGCCGTTCAAAAAACAGTAGAACTCTATTCTGCTAGGGAAAATATTAAAATCTGATTATTTGCAGGCATGCCTACATCGACTACCAAGTTTAAACCTACTTCAGCCGCAAGAGTATTTATATCCTCAAAATCTCTGATGCCACTCTCTGGATTTCTTGCTCTTAACCAATCATCAAATTGGGCGTTGCTCTCTGTTGTATAGTTACCTTCGTACTTAAACGGCCCATAGATAAAAACCAATCCTTGTTTCTTGAGCACGCTAGGAATTCCAGTAAAAAAATTCTCGACTGATTTCACAGACATAATATGTAAGCTATTCGCGGTAAATAACAACTCATAGTTGTTCATGCCCCAATTGGCATTATTTACGTCAAGGGGTAAAGCTAAGGGTAAATTCTTTAATTTTGCTGCTGAGATTCTAAGGTTTAAATGACCGACTGCTGCTGGCACGTCAGATGTTTGCCAGTGTAAGTTCGGGAATTTCTTAGCTAAGAACTCGCCGTGTTGGCCTGTACCTCCTGCAATCTCCAGCAGGCTGCTTTGATTAGATATGTATTGCCTTAGGACCTTCAGTATAGGTTTTTTGTTATTCTCGCATGCCTGACTGTACGGCAATTGTTCTTTCAGCATGTCTACTATTCTTTCAAATCTTTCTTGCGTTTGAAGATTAGCTTCGACTCCGTCGATTCGTCCGAACAAAATGAGTAGCCGTCTATATCGAACTCAGTTAATTCTTCCGGAGATTTGATCCTGTTTTTCACTATGTATGCAGCCATGAGTCCCCTGGCCCTTTTCGCAAAAAAGCTTATTATGCGATATCTGTCTTTGGACCAATCTTTAAACTGCGGTGTGACTATTGAAGCATCAACTTCTTTGGCTTTGATAGATGAGAAATACTCATTGCTGGCTAAGTTCACGAGAAACCTTGTCGTTTCTGGCTGAGAATTTAGATCCGCATTGATTCTATCTGTAATTTTTGTACCCCAGAATTNATATAAATTGTTCTTATTGTTTACCCCGAATTTACTTCCCATTTCGAGTCGATAGGCTTGCATCAAATCGAGAGGCCTTANTATTCCGTACAGACCGGATAAAATTCTGAGGTGTTTTTGAGCATAATTTAGATCATNAGTATTTAATTCTTCTGCCTTTAGGCCTAAGTAGACATCGCCCTTGAAAGCGAAGATAGCTTGTCTTGAATTACCCAGCTTAAAAGGGGTTTTCCACTCACTAAATCGTCGAAAGTTTTCTTTTGCCAGCTTGTCACTGATGCTCATCAATGAAGAAATACTATCGGGAGAGAGCTTACGTAGGCTGCCTACAAGCTCAGAGGCTTCCTTTAAGAATTGCGGATTGGAGTGCTTTTTCGTGTCTATCTTAGAATCAAAGTCTAAAGATTTTGCTGGAGAAATAATTGTTAACATAAGTTATATTGTCTCAATGAATTTAACTTTAATCTTGGGAATCAAAGTCTAACCACCANTCTAACGGTGTTATTCCATCTTCTGGATCGTATATATTTCCATAATACCAAACCACTTCAGGATAATCTTTACACGTTTTATTNAGCAGAGATTCGATAGTCTCAAAACCGATCGAAATATGCACGGTATAGACTAAACCACGAGGTGTTTGAATATCCAAACAACCACCTATTTTTTCGAATTTTGGTGTGAGCGCCTGCTCTACATTGATTAGCTCCTCTTGGCCAAATAGTCGTATGCAAACATTGCCGCTCCGCTTTATTAGTTCATATTCAGCTGTATCTGGGTTAATCTGACGAACTACGTCACCTGCCGCTAGATTTCGCGTTAGTAATGGCGACTTCATTAGTCTGAAATGTTGAGGGGTATCAGCTAGGAATTCAACATTCAAGCTCTCGAATACAGGTTCGCCATTTGATTTTATTCCAGCCAAGAATGGAAGTTCCGCTTTGTCAGGGTTTTTCAACTTACCTCCAGATGTTTTCTTGGCATAGTTTAGGTGCAGCAAAACTGCAGATTTGGTTTAAAACGTATACATGAGTCGTCTCTTAGCATGATAGAACGCTTTAAAAGAATTGCCACTATTTTGAAGCGAATGCGCTCAGTTATTATTTTTTGCGCAGCTTTCAGCGCTTGTATAATGCTGCTTAGCGTTTTCCAAAGCCCGTGGTTGAGTGGCGAATATTGGCTGATCCCAAGCCTTCTTGGTTTTTGCTGGATGTTAGTGTTTTTCAGTTTTGGAGAACTTTTTGCTTCGGTACCGGATTTATCGGCAAAGCAAACTTCCTGGGGGCGTAGATTCCTGAATTCGATGCATAAAACTTGGTATAGAATTTTGGGAGCTGCTTTAATCCTTATTTTTATAGCGTTGACTCTTTTGAGCTATCAGTTATTACGACAGTGGTATCTAAGATAAACTTAGAAAAGCAGAACCACCCTATCGATTTTTGTGGATTGAAAAATGAAGAATCGCAAGCTTAATTCGACTATAACGGTTATAGATCACATAACAGATAAAATTGGGCTTGTTGGTTCTTGGTGCTCAGTTCTTATGGTAGTTGTTATGGTGCTTGTTGTTATTCTCCGCTATGGCTTCCAATTTGGCTCTATAGCATTACAAGAATCAATAACTTATCTAAACTGTNTGATTTTNACTTTTGGCGTTGCCTATACATTAAAAGAGGACGCGCATGTCCGTGTGGATGTCATATATTCAAAGATGAGCAGTAAAATGAAGGCTCTGATAGATTTATGCGGGTCCGTTNNTTTTTTGGCGCTAACGGCCGGATTTATTTTATGGACCAGCTGGGAATATGTATCAGTTTCATGGCGGATTAGAGAAGGCTCTGCGGAGTCGAGTGGTTTGCCCTACGTNTATATCTTGAAANCAAGTATNTTGATCATACCGGTAATGTTACTAATTCAGGGATTTTCTGAGTTTTTAAAAGCTTACAAAATTTTTCAAAAGAATTAAAAATGATTGAATTTCTTCCTTTTCTATTGTTTTTTGCAGTTTGCGCTTTGCTTATGGTTGGCTATCCGGTGGCAATCACCATGGCGGGTGTTTCACTGCTATTTGCGGCTTTGGGAGGCATTTATGAGGTTTTTGATCCAGCCTACATTACGCTCATCCCTAATCGAATATTTGGCATCTTGGTTAACCAAAACCTATTTGCTGTGCCTCTATTCGTTTTTATGGGTTCAATGTTAGAGAAGTCAAGGATAGCNGAGAGCTTGCTTAAAAATATGGAGATTTTATTTGGAGATGTNCCTGGTGGGTTAGGGCTAGCGGTAATACTTGTCGGGATGTTGCTAGCAGCAAGCACAGGTATTGTTGGTGCGACTGTGGTCACTTTAGGAGTTTTATCGTTACCNACGATGCTTAGTTCGGGTTATAAGCCAGCTTTAGCTTGCGGCACTTTGTGTGCTACTGGAACACTCGGTCAAATAATCCCTCCATCTATTTGTTTAGTGCTTTTAGGAGAAGTGATATCTAACGCTTATCAGCAATCTCAGCTAGATGCAGGTATCTTTGCTCCGAACTTTGTGTCAATTGGAGACCTCTTTGCAGGAGCTCTTTTGCCAGGCCTTCTTCTTGTCTTTGGNTATGGGCTTTATTTAGTTCTGGTNGCTATATTTAGACCTGGAGATGCTCCTTCCCGGAAAGGGCTAGCTCTAGAACAAGACAGAAAAGAGATGTTTTTAAGTATCGCGAAGGGACTTTTGCCTCCGGTATTTTTGGTTTTAGCTGTATTAGGTTCAATTCTTAAAGGGATTGCTACACCAACCGAGGCGGCAAGTGTCGGTGCTATGGGCTCTATTTTTCTGGCTATCATAAAGCGAAATTTGTCTTTTAATGTATTACAAGAGGTTTCGCTTGAAACAATGCGAACAACATCGATGATCTACTTGATTCTAGTTGGAGCGACCATATTTTCTTCTGTTTTTCGGGGCTTTGGAGGAGAAGATCTAATTGAAAACTTTTTAACTGGACTGCCAGGCGGTATTCTTTCCGCTACTTTTATCGTTATGCTTTTCATTTTTGTTCTTGGCTTTATTTTAGACTTTATTGAGATAACGTTCATGGTAGTCCCTTTGGTAGGACCAGTATTATTGGGAATGGGTGTCGATCCGATCTGGTTGGGCGTAATGATTGCGATTAATCTTCAAACTTCTTTCTTAACGCCTCCTTTCGGGTTTTCACTTTTCTATCTGCGCAGTGTTGTGCCCGAATCAGTAGCCACAAGTGAGATTTATAGAGGGGTAGCTCCTTTTATCGCAATACAAATTCTAATCTTGCTACTAGTAGCNCTTTTGCCGGGAGTGGCGACTTGGCTGCCTTCTTACTTTGGGAGGTAAAGNANGGACAGCCNGAGAAATAGCACTNTTTTAGTTTAAAGGCAGGTTACGCGCTTCTATAAAGGCCTCTTCGGCAATCCGATTATAATTAATCACATTGTCTCGAAAATCTCTCCACGATTCGAAGACTCTGGTGGTTTGCTCGTCAACTAGCGCCATCTCCGCGACTACCTCTTCAGATATCCTATGTAGCTCAGTGAGAACATCATCTGGTAGTTTTCTAAGTTGTACGCCGTGCTCCTCTACGAGGACCCTTAAAGCCTCATTATTTCTTGCCATAAGTTCGTCTAGCAGCAGCTGGTTCATAATTTCAGTTCCAGCCATCAGGATTTCTTGTAGGTCAATTGGNAGTGATTCAAAACGTTCCTTATTAAATATTGTTTCGAGAGTCGAGCCAGGTTCATGCCAACCTGGGTAGTAATAGTAATCAGCAACGGTGTGATAACCAGCCGCGAGGTCGTTATAGGGACTTACAAATTCGGTTGCGTCAAGAGCTCCAGTTTGCAATGCTGTAAATACTTCGCTCACCTGCATAGTGACAGGAACTCCACCCGCTCTACGAAAAACCTCTCCGCCAAGACTTGGAATTCGCATTGTTAATCCTTGTAAATCTTCTAAGGAATTTATCTCTTTGTTGAACCACCCGAACATCTGGACACCAGAGTTTCCACCTCTTACTGGGATTAAGTTAAAAGGCGCGTAGAGCTCGCGCCATAGCTCGTTTCCGCCTCCGTATCTCAACCAAGCATCCTGTTCATAGCTAGTCATCCCAAAAGGGATAGAGGAAAAAAATGGAGTGCCAGGTATCTTTCCTTGCCAATAATAAGCTCCGGAGTGACCAATTTCAGCGACCCCTTGTGAAACAGCATCGAACACCTCCAGCCCCCCAACTAGCTCATTGGCGCCATATACTCTTATCTTCATCCTACCATTGCTCATTTTTTCAACAATTTCCGCAAAGTATTCTGGCGAAGTCCCNAAAGCAGGCAAATTCTTTGGCCAAGATGTAATCATTTTCCATTCGTAAACCGNTTCTTCTTTAGGCTCTATTGATGAGACGGNTTGATCATCTTGNGCGCAAGTGGCTAGTGTGGCTNCTAAAACAGCCTGCAGGTAGGNTTTCATTGAATAATTTTTGAAATTTCCTGTTATCTTTATCATCATGTTGCCTATCCGATAATCCTTAAGTTTGCGTAAGATAACACTAACCACTTACTTCCTGTAGAATCAAAATTTACCTGGACTCTTGCGTTTGAGCCTTGTCCCTCATAGTTGAGGACAACGCCTTCNCCAAATTTACCATGTAAAACGCGCTGNCCAAGGGAGAGCTCTGTTTGGGGGATTTCAGCGTGACTGCTAGCTCGACTCCCAGGCCGATTTAAATACTGGGTATTTATTGAGCCCAAACGTTTCTTAACAGGTGTTTTCAACCGAACTTCTTCGATAAGGGATGGCGGTATCTCTTTGATGAAGCGAGATGGCCTGCTAAGAGAAACATCACCATGAAGCCTCCTAGACTCGGCATAGCTAAGGACTAGTTTTTCTTTGGCTCTCGTAATACCCACATAACAAAGCCTTCTTTCTTCCTCGAGTCCAGAGATATTGTCAATCGACATTTTATGAGGGAATAGACCCTCCTCCATGCCAGATAAAAAAACTAAAGGGAATTCCAGACCTTTCGCAGAGTGCAAAGTCATTAGCTGAACGGCGTCGTCTGACTCATCGGCTTGAGTATCACCTGAGTCTAAAGATGCTTGGTCCAAAAAAGTGGCTAAAAAACTTTTTGAGGTCAAGTCTAATTCATTGCTCTCTTCAGACACCAATTCAGGAGCATCAAAATTATTGCAGGCAGTTATTAGTTCCTCGAGGTTTTCAATTCTAGCCCTTGCCTTCTCGCCGCCCTCTTTCTCATGGTGACTAATTAGTCCGCTATGAACAATAACGTGTTCAGCCTTTTGATGAAGTTCCAATCCAGAGCAGTCAGATTCTAATTTGTCGATTAGTTCTAGGAATGCTAAGACCGAACCCGAAGCTCTTGAAGGTAATATGCTCTCGTTTACACATTTTATGCACGCCTTCCATAGGGAAAAACTATTCTTTCTGGCGAAATCCCTAATTAACTCTAGCGTTCTACCGCCTATTCCACGTGCAGGAACATTTATTACCCGCTCTAAAGCTGTATCATCATTTCGATTTACTAACAGTCTCAGATAAGACAGAGCGTTTTTTATTTCAAGCCGTTCGTAAAATCTATGTCCGCCGTAGATCGTATATGGCATACCAATCCTTAGCAAAGCCTCTTCAAGCTCTCTGGATTGTGCATTAGAGCGGTAAAGGATTGCGCTATCTTTGCGGGAGTTTCCTTTGTTGAACCATTCTTGTAAACGATCAACAATAAATCTCGCTTCGTCTTGCTCATTAAAGGCTTCATATAAACTAATAGATTCGCCTTCTCCACAATCAGTCCATAGGTTTTTCCCCAATCTTCCATTGTTGTGTTCGATTAGCTTATTGGCAGCCTGCAGTATAGTGGACGTGGATCTGTAATTTTGCTCCAAGCGAACGATGTCTGCATCTGGAAAGTCAGTGTTAAATTTCTGGATATTCTCTATTTTTGCGCCACGCCAACCATATATAGATTGGTCGTCATCGCCAACTACCATCATTCTATTGAGATTGCTCGCAAGGATCCGTAGCCACGCATATTGTATTGAGTTTGTATCTTGAAACTCATCTACCAGAATGAACTTAAATCGTTTTTGATAGTGGGCTAATATCTGAGGATTATTTAGCCAGAGTTCGTGGGCGCGCAGCAGGATCTCTCCAAAGTCGATCATGCCACCGTTATTGCAAGCGTCTTCGTAGGCTTTGTAGATTGCGATTTGAGTTTTTGTGTAGTCATCATCGAAATGTTCTATGTTATGGGCCCGTAAGCCTTCATCTTTTTGAGAGTTGATGTACCATTGACACTGTTTTGCGGGCCATTTTTCATCATCTATGCCTAAGGTTTTTAACAGGCGCTTGATTAAACGTAGTTGATCGTCTGCGTCAAGGATTTGAAAATCTTCTGGAAGATTCGCTTCCCTCCAATGTGAACGCAGCAGTCTATGTGCGAGNCCATGGAAGGTTCCGACCCACATACCCCCAGTTGGCTGCTGCATTAATTCCTCTATTCTTCCTCGCATTTCTCTTGCAGCTTTGTTGGTGAAAGTTACCGCTAGGATCGAAAAGGGTGAAATATTCTCAGCTTCAATAAGCCATGCAATACGATGAACTAAAACACGAGTTTTGCCGCTACCCGCGCCAGCGAGGACCAGTAAATTATTTGCTGGGCTCGCGACGGCGTTTCGTTGCTGTTCATTTAGGGAACTTAAAACGTGAGATACATCCATGGAACGATATTCTATCAAATTGAGCGAGCGGTGCTTGTTAAAAAACAACTATTGTTTGGATGATCTCAAATTGGCCTTTAGAGATTGTTCGCTAGTTTGATAGAATGAGGACTTACACCAGAGTTAATTTACCGTAGTTTGAGATGGGAGAAATTGATGTCTGTAAGAGCAGATGAAGTTCCATTTGATTGGAAAGACCCCTTTTTGTTGGAGGAGCAATTAACAGAAGAGGAGAGGATGGTGCGAGATACTGCAAAGCAGTATGCGCAGAATGAGTTGCTCCCAAGAGTGCGAGAAGCATACCGAAACGAGCAGACAGACCCTGCTATTTTCCGAGAAATGGGTCAGCTCGGCTTATTAGGCGCAATGATAGACGGATATGGTTGTGCAGGGATGAACTACGTGTGTTACGGCTTGATTGCTAGGGAAATTGAGTCGGTGGACTCGGGATATCGATCTATGATGTCTGTGCAATCCAGCTTGGTAATGCATCCGATTAATACTTTTGGCAGTGAATCTCAGAAGGAAAAATATTTACCTAAATTGGCAAGCGGAGAATACATTGGATGTTTTGGGTTAACAGAACCCGATCATGGATCCGATCCAGGCAGCATGAATACTCGGGCTAAGAAGGTGGCCGACGGCTACATTTTAACTGGAGCTAAAAATTGGATAAGCAACTCACCGATAGCAGATGTTTTTGTGGTATGGGCGAAAGATGAAGACGGAGTAATTTCTGGTTTCATACTTGATAAGGGCATGAAAGGGCTATCAGCACCTAAGATAGAGGGAAAATTAGCTTTAAGAGCATCTATTACTGGTGAAATTGTCATGGATGAAGTGTTAGTCCCTGAAGAAAACAAATTGCCTAGGGCTAAAGGACTAAACGGGCCATTCAGTTGTTTAAATTCGGCTCGACTGGGAATTGCATGGGGCGCACTGGGCGCAGCCGAAACTTGTTGGCATACTGCTCTTAGTTACACAATGGATAGAAAGCAGTTTGGTAGACCGTTAGCTTCAAATCAAATTATCCAGAAAAAACTAGCACAAATGCAGACAGATATTAGCCTTGCNTTGCAAGGGTGTTTGCAAGCTTGCCGAATGAAAGACCAAGGAAAGTTGGCGCCTACTTTAATTTCGCTATTGAAACGAAACTCCTGTTTAAAGGCCTTGGATGCTGCGAGAGAGGCTCGGGATATGCTAGGAGGGAATGGGATTTCGGATGAATACCCTGTCATGAGACATGCTCAAAATCTTGAGGTAGTTAATACTTATGAGGGAACCCAAGATATTCATGCACTTATTCTAGGACGCTCTCAAACAGGCATTCAGGCATTCACAGGTAGATAAATCCGCTTCAAGCGTCTTTGCATTAGTCGTTTAAAGATAATTGGACACAGTTCCCAAAAAGATTACCGCTCCTACCCAGCTGTTATTTATGAATGCTTTAAAACATGCGTTAGGTAGTCGATCCTTAATTAGGAACTGCTGGTATAACAGCAAGAGGCTTGCGATACCGACTGAGACATAAAAAATAGCACTGAATTGCAGGTGAGTCGCTAATAGAAGCAGAGTTAGAATAAAACTTGTTTGGAGGATACCAATCATCAATCGATCTGCGTATCCGAAAAGTATGGCTGTGGACTTTACCCCTACTCTTAGATCATACTCTCTATCAACCATCGCATACTGTGTATCGTAAGCAACAGTCCACAATACATTAGCTATGAACAATAGATATGCTTCTGGGGGAACATTCTTCAAAGTTGCGGTGAATGCCATCAATATCCCCCACGAGAAAGCTATTCCAAGTATGATCTGTGGCAGATTAGTATGCCTCTTCATAAACGGGTAAATTACAATTATCCCCATCGCAAAGAAAGCAAGCTGAATTGTTTCCATGTTGGTTAACAACAGTAGACAAAATCCAATACTTGATAAAATAGCAAAACAAGTTAATGCTTCGCGTTTACTTAACTTTTTTAAAACTAATGGTCTATCCTGAGTGCGCTGGACTTTCCCATCTATTTTGCAATCGGCGAAATCATTGATACAACATCCAGCAGACCTCATAACTGCGGTTCCCAGAGAGAAAACAATTAATAAGGATAAGGAAGGCAGTCCCTCGGATGCTATCCATAGCGCTGTAATTGTCGGCCAGAAAAGAAGATAGATACCTATTGGGCGATCTATTCTTGTCAGCTGAATGTATATCGGTAACTTTTGCCGAATCACTGGTGCTATATTTGCCAGCTCACCCCAAATATTTTTGTCAAAAAATTTCATGCGTAACTCGGGTCAAAATATATTAACGATGCTTCATCCAATGAATAAGGCGAAACATAGAAAACGACTCTTTAGAATTCTACTATATTTTCTATACATTAACGTATTCTTCTCTGTCACTGATCCAGCGTCTGATTAATGATTCAACTTCATTTTGATGGTTCTTCAACAGAAGTTCCGAAGAAGTTTTAACATCTTCTAAGAGTAGAGCGTCTCTCTGTAGATCGGCTATTTTGAAAGACATTAGACCTGCTTGGTTAGTCCCCAGCACTTGGCCAGGACCACGTAATTCAAGGTCCTTCTCTGCTATGTAAAACCCATCATTACTGTCTCGTAAAACTGTGAGTCTTATTTTGCTATCGCGTGATAAAGGGGATTGATATAGCAATATGCAGTGACTCTGACTACTGCCACGACCGACTCTTCCCCGAAGTTGATGAAGTTGAGCTAATCCTAGTCGTTCGGCATTCTCTATAACCATCAAGCTGGCGTTCGGAACATCGACCCCAACCTCTATAACCGTTGTAGCTACTAACAGTTGAACCTTGCCGCTTTTGAAGTCCGTCATAATTCTGTTTTTCTCTTCTACCTTCATGCGCCCGTGGATTAGTCCAATGTTTATACCTTCTAAATATTTAACGAGATTTGTTGCGGTCGCCTCCGCCGCTTCACACTCCAATGTTTCTGATTCTTCTATCAATGTACAAACCCAATAAACTTGGCTTCCATCGACACATGCTGACCTTATCCGCTTTATAATTTCATTTCGCCTTTGGCTTGAAATAATTGCGGTGTTTACAGGCACTCTCCCCGGAGGTAACTCCGCTATAACCGTGGAGTCTAGATCAGCATAGACACTCATTGCTAGAGTTCTAGGTATTGGTGTTGCGGTCATGACTAACTGATGGGGTTGAATTTCTGAACGATTTGCTTTGTTTCTTAAACTCAGCCGCTGGTGGACGCCAAAGCGGTGCTGTTCGTCAATGATTATAAGTCCGAGCTTTTTATAGATTACATCTTTTTGAAACAACGCATGTGTCCCTATTAAGATTTGATAAGATCCGGATCCTAATTTTCTTAACGCCTCTTTTCTTTTAGTTCCTTTGAGTCTACCGCTTAACCAACCCACTTCTATACCTAGAGGCTCAAACCACTGTTTAAAACTATGAAAGTGTTGTTCGGCGAGTATCTCCGTTGGTGCCATTAACGCGACTTGGAAATCACTGTTGATTGCCTGTAAAGAGGAGAGCGCGGCTACAACTGTTTTACCAGAGCCTACATCTCCCTGAAGGAGTCGGAGCATTGGAGTAACTTGAGTTAGGTCCCGGGCGATTTCTTCCGAGGCTAATTTTTGACCATTCGTCAGCTCAAAAGGGAGTTGATCAAGAAATTGTTCGTTTAACTCCTTGCTGATCTTAAAACTAGGTGCGGATTTTTGATCGGGGATTTGCCTAAATTTTCGCATACATAGCCGGTGGGCTAGAAGCTCCTCAAAAGCTAGCCTCTGCTGGAAAGGGCTGATACCAGCATTGAGCGTTTCCAAATCTAGACACGTAGGCGGATTATGCAACATCTTTATTGCATCTATCAGTCCACATAGTTGATAGTTTCTCAAAATTTTTGGAGGCAAGAGGTCTATTAACTCATAAGTCTCGCCCAAAAGTTCCATTCCTTGTCGTACAAAGCCTCTCAGTCTTTTTTGCTGGATACCGTCGACGGTTGGGTAAATCGGCGTCAGTGTGCTTTCTGATAAAATATCATCAGAATTAGTAATCTCTCTATATTCAGGGTGGTATATCTCAAAACCTTTTCTCCCGCGCCGGATGTCACCATAGCAACATAAGAATTTCCCCGGGGCAAGTGAGTCTCTTTGTGCAGAACTAAAATGAAAAAAACGCAGAGATATAAAGCCGGTCTTATCGCCCAATACACACTGTAAGCTTCTGCGCCGACCAAAAATGATGTTATTTGATATGATCTCTCCGCTTACTTGAACACGATCGCCTAACTTTAGCGAATTTATTGGGATTATCTTGGTTCTGTCCTCATACCTAAAAGGCAAGTGAAAAAGTAAATCTTTTAGGTTGTGAATTCCGAGCTGTTTAAATTTGCGTTCAAGGGATGGACCGACTCCTTTGAGTGTGGTTAGTGAAACAAGTTCCAGGGTATTGTTTGGCATAACCTTAAGCGCGAGAACAGCTAAATTTTGGAGAGTATATGAGCTTTTACTGGATTCAGCCAGGGAAGGGCTTTACTAAAGTTATTTAAGTCCTAGAGTTAGAATTGCATCGACTTCTATCGAAGCGGATTTTGGAAGGGAGCTTACTTCAATGGTTGCCCGCGCAGGATATGGTTCTACAAAATAGCTTGCCATGATTTCATTGACTATAGAGAAAGCGCTTAAATCAGTTAGATAGATCGTAAGCTTGACAATATCGTTTAAGTCTCCTCCGCTGGCCTTTGCGACCGATCGGAGATTTTTGAAAACCTGATGGGTTTGTTTGGCTAAATCGTCGCCAACAAGCTCCATGGTTTCTGGAACCAGCGGTATTTGACCTGAGATAAATACCATCGAGTGAACTTTGATAGCTTGCGAGTATGGCCCAATGGCTTGAGGTGCCTCGCCTGTGTTTATTGACCGCTTCTCACTCATTAATGGCTGCCCAGTTGCGTTTTTATGACTTTACGAACTTTGCGGCTTTTAACTCTGGTTACTTTACTTACAGCCTTAATCAATCTGACGCGCTTCATTACTCTTGCGAGATGGACTCGATTTTTTACATTCAATGATAAATTAACGATGCTGAACCTTGCGTCCCTCTCGACAGTACTTATCTTCTCTATGTTAGCTTCGACACCCGTAATCGTTGTCGCAAGTGTCGCAATTATGCCTCTCTGGTTTTCCAGTTCGACTCGAAATTCAACTGAGAACTCACCTTCTACGTTGGGATCCCAAGTTACTGCTACACACTTATCAGGATTGTCCTGAATTTCTGCGATATTAATACAATCTTCTGTATGAATTACCATGCCTCGTCCTGAGCTGATATGCCCTACGATAGGATCTCCGGGTATCGGATGACAGCACTTAGCATAATTCATCACCATTCCTTCGGAGCCAAGAATCGCAAATGTGTTAGTTTGCTCTTGAGCAATTCTAGTCTCTAGACCCGCCTTGCTCCCCTGTTCGACTGCGGTTAGACGTTGAGCGATCATATATGCCATACGATTGCCAAGACCTATCTCTTCCAAGAGATGGTCTACGCTTTCTAAGTTAAATTGTTGTAATAAACTATCGATGTCTTCTTTTGGTACTGAATCGATTTGGCTGCCAAAGTTTGCTAAAGCTTTATTAAGTAGTCTTTTTCCTAGGGAGATGGATTCAGAATACTTTTGATTTTTAAGGTAGTGTCGTATATTACTTCTTGCTTTACCCGTAATCACAAAGCTTAACCAAGCAGGATTGGGTTGAGTGCCAGGTGCTGTGATAATTTCAACTGTCTGACCACTTTGCAATGGTTCACTCAGTGGTGCTAATCGTCTGCTTATCCTGCAAGCTACACAAGAATTTCCTACGTCCGTATGAATTGCATAAGCAAAGTCTACAGCTGTAGAACCTGTTGGTAGTTCAAAAATCTGGCCCTTGGGCGTGAAGACATAAATCTCTTCTGGGAATAAATCGATTTTGACGTTTTCAATGAACTCGAGCGAATTGCCAGCGTGTTTTTGCATCTCGAGCAACCCATTTACCCACTCTCTGGCTCTAATTTGTGCGTTGCTTGGCAAGTCATCGCTAGACTTATAAAGCCAGTGAGAAGCGATGCCATTATTTGCCATTGCTTCCATCTCCTCGGTTCGAATCTGGATTTCTATTGGAACGCCATGCATTCCAAATAAGGTGGTGTGAAGTGATTGGTAACCGTTAGCTTTTGGGATTGCTATGTAATCTTTAAATCGTCCAGGCACTGGTTTGTATAAGCTGTGAACAGCCCCGAGAACCCTATAACAAGAATCTACGCGATCGACTATAATCCGAAAAGCATATACATCCATAATTTCCGAAAAGGATTTTCGTTTGCTCCTCATTTTTTCATAGATGCTATAAAGGTGCTTTTCTCTTCCGATAGTTCTCCCCGGCAAGTTTTCTCTCTCGAGGCAGGCTTCTAATGAAGTTTGAATCTGACTGACAATTTCTTTCCTATTACCTCTAATTCTTTTTACTTCAGCGCTTATTCGCTTTGCTCGCATTGGATAAAGAGCTGAAAATCCCAGCTCTTCAAATTCAATTCGAACGTTATTCATTCCAAGCCTGTTAGCGATAGGGGCGTAAATATCTAAAGTTTCTCTTGCTATACGGCGTCTTTTTGTTGCGCCCAAGACTCGCAAAGTTCGCATATTATGGAGGCGGTCTGCAATTTTAACCATTATTACCCGCAGATCTTTGGCCATAGCCATAGCCATCTTCTGAAAATTTTCCGCTTGTGCTTCTGCCCGCGAACTAAAGGTAATTTTGTTTAGCTTACTTACTCCATCTACTAAATCAGCGACAGTGTTTCCGAATTGGTTCTTAATTGCTGTTTTTGTTATCCCAGTATCTTCTATAACATCATGGAGCATGGCTGCCATAAGACTTTGATGGTCCATGTGCATTTCGCTCAAAATGCCAGCCACGGCTAGAGGGTGGGAGACGTAGGGATCGCCGCTGTGTCTATACTGTCCATCATGAGCCTGCTCTGCGTAAAAATAAGCTCGACGAACATTATTTACCTGGTCTTTGGCAAGATAAGTTGATAGACCCTCACTAAGGGTTTGTATGGAACCTTTTTCTGCTAAGACTTGCAAAATGTTTTACCGCTATTCGGTTTAGGCTCGCTATGATCAAGGGTCGCTGCTCGAAAGATTTTCTTGTTGCGCAATAATTGGATCATTATCCAAGTTACCATCGTCTATTTCTTCAATTTCAACGCTAGGTTTCTCAGTAAGGATATCAGCATTAACGAACCCGTCAGCTATCTCCCTAAGAGCTATCACAGTTGGCTTATCATTATCTGCCTCAACCAACGGGTCTTTCCCTTCCGCTTGAATTTGGCGAGCTCGTTTACTTGAAACCATCACCAACTCAAATCTGTTGTCTACGTTATCTAGACAGTCTTCTACCGTAATTCTAGCCATACTAAAGCCTAATAATAGTTATAAAACTATGGTTTGTTTCTTTATGAAAAAGCCGGAGCTTGTGTTTACTAGTGTCATATTATCTTAACTTATCTGGGTCATTTTCCAAAGAGGCCGAGATTTTACCCACTTTTCACTTAAAATCCACCCGCTCAGCATAATTAAATCTTAAGTGAACTAACTATCTGTGGTCAAATCTAACAAAAGGTTTGTAAGATTTACCTTCTGGGCTGCGATTCCGAGACGTTGAGACCGGATTATCGTGACAGCATCACTCACAGCCTCGTCAAATTTATCATTCACTACGACATAATCCGCATCTGTGACGTGGGAAATAACCTCACGAGCCTGATTCATACGGACCTTGATTATCTCGCTATTATCTTGCCGTCGGTTGTATAAGCGTTCTGTTAGCGATTTTAGAGATGGAGGCAAGATAAATATTGAACAAGCTTTGGGGAATAGATTTTTAACCTGTTCGGCCCCTTGCCAGTCTATTTCTAGAATAACATCGTTACCGCGCTCAAATTCTGCTTTGACTGATGATTTGGAAGTTCCGTATTTATGACCGTAAACGTCAGCGGTCTCGAGAAAATCATCTNTNGAATGCATGTCCAAAAATTCAACTTCATCTATAAAGTGATAATTTTTGCCATCNATTTCTCCAGGTCTAATCGGACGAGTTGTAAATGACACCGATACAGCGAGATTGGTAATTTGTTTTAATAACTCATTAACCAAGGTAGTTTTTCCTGCGCCAGAGGGGGCAGTTACTATGAAGAGGATTCCTTGTTTCATTTATTCTATATTTTGAATTTGCTCACGCATCTGTTCAATTAGAACTTTAAGCTCAACGGCGCCTTGCGTTGTTTCTACAACAATAGACTTAGAGGACAGGGTATTCGCCTCACGGTTTAACTCCTGCATAAGAAAATCAAGTCTCCTTCCTATCTGACCATCTGAATCTATTACTCTTTTCACTTCTTGTAAATGAGAATCTAGCCGNTCAAGTTCCTCGTCGACATCTGCTTTCTGAGCCAGTATTGCTATTTCTTGCTCTAGCCTTGTCGGTTCGAATTCGGCTTTAATCTCTTCTAATCTGAGAACCAAATTTTCTCTCTGTTTTGCAATTATTGCAGGCATTTTTGATCTTATAGCATCAACAATACTTTGGATGGATTCCACACGCTTCAATAGCAANTCTCGCAGAGACTCACCTTCTCTCTTGCGGGTTGCTATTAGGTCATCTAACGCTTCTTCGAAAAGCTTTAAAGCTTCCTGACTAAATACTTCTTCATCAGGCGACGGGTCGCTAATCACTCCGGGCCATTTTAAAATATCTAGGCTACTTAATAAGGAGTCACCACCGGTTTGCTTGTTAATTTCGGAGTTTGCTCGAGTTAATCTAGAAATCAACTCTAAGTTTAGCTGCCAGTCTATTTCTTTGGTTTCTAGTGCTTGAAATCTGAGCTGACATTCTACTTTTCCCCGATTTAGTTTCTCTCTTAACTGTTTTCGAACGGAGTTTTCCAGACCACGGAAGCTTTCCGGCAAGCGAACGCTTGGTTCCAAATAGCGATGATTAACAGAGCGAATCTCCCAGGTAAGAGAGCCGCGCTCACTTTCCGCTTGCTGTCTAGAGAAAGCTGTCATGCTGTTTACCATTTCGATGTCCCTCTNNGGCTATGAAATAATATGTTAACTCAATATGAGGTAATATTGGTAACACCCTAATCATAAGTGTAGCTCGTAACTTACTGGGAATTAGAGGATAATTCTGTCCAATTTTATATGGGAGCTATAAATTGGCATGAAGGAAATAAATAGGTTGGAAGGTCGTGAAGGTGGNGCTCTGAGAGAAATTTTGATTACTAGGAGATATACCAAATATGCCGAGGGTTCCGTTCTCGTTGAGTTTGGTGATACCAAGGTTTTATGCAATGCGTCTGTCGAAGAATCCGTTCCCCGATTTCTTAAGGGGAAAGGGCAAGGTTGGGTGACGGCAGAGTATGGCATGATACCACGATCAACTGGCAGTAGGATGGATCGCGAAGCAACAANATCGCAAAGAGCAGCTAGAAGCGTAGANATACAAAGGTTAATAGGACGATCATTGCGGGCAGTTGTAGATCTTGAGAAATTGGGTGAGCGCACAATTAAAATTGATTGTGATGTGTTGCAAGCAGATGGAGGCACACGNACTGCGTCAATTACTGGAGCATGCGTTGCTCTCGTTGATGCTATCTCTTATATTTCAGAGACGAAGATGCTGACCGAATCGCCTTTCAAACAGTTAGTAGCCTCTGTCTCGGTCGGGTTGTTTAATGGAGAAGTAATTCTTGATCTTGACTATTTGGAAGATTCAGGTGCAGAGACCGATATGAATGTTGTCATGACCGAGTCTGGTCAATACATCGAAATACAGGGAACTGGGGAAAATGGTGACTTTAGTCGAAGTCAACTACTGGAAATGATGAAGCTCGCCGATTTTGGAATTAGCGAACTTATAAAAAAGCAGAGAAGAGCATTAGCTTTGGGTTCATGAATACGAGGATAGTATGCAAGATTACCAGTTTCNGTTCCTAGAATTTGTTATTGAGCACCAAATACTTAGATTCGGNGAGTTCAAGCTGAAGTCGGGNAGAGAGAGCCCGTATTTTTTTAACGCTGGTTTGTTTAATTCTGGAAAGAAATTNAATTTNCTTGCGAAANCTTATGCTGATGCAATTGTAGAATCAAACCTAACTTTTGATATTCTATTTGGCCCTGCGTACAAAGGTATTCCCTTGGTTGCGACTACCGCAATAGCTCTCGCTAAAGATCATGATTTAGATAAGCCCTTTGCATTTAATCGAAAAGAAGTTAAACAGCACGGCGAGAAGGGNTTAGTTGTNGGTGCTAATCTTCAAGGCAGAGTTTTGGTCTTAGATGATGTCATTACGGNGGGCACGGCGATAAGAGAGGTTGCAGAAATTATAGGGAGCGCTGATGCGATCATATCAGGAATAGCAGTCGCTTTAGATAGACAAGAAAAAGGTTTAGGCGAATTATCCGCAATTCAAGAAATTGAGNAGCTNCTAGGAACCTCCGTTATAAGCATTATTAATCTTGAAAACATTATTTCATATCTCAGCTCGTCAAAAGATGATGAGTTATTAAAATACTTNGATGGTGTCGTAAAATATAGGGAACTCTTTGGGGTTTGATCTTAATCTAATTGAAATGGCATTAACAAATTCTTGCTTAAGAAGCTCCATTGAATATCCCAATTTTCGAGAGGCGATTGCTTAAACTCACTCCTTACGAATTGCAAAAGCCGGCCCTCTGCCGACGCGAGCAAAAGGTTCGCTATAGCAGCCGGTGAGGCAGATGGCCTCAAGTTTTCCCTAATTTGGGCTTCACGAAGTACTTGTTTTAGCTGAGACTCTATACGGTCGTAGAATCGTGAAATGCGCATTCTTAAAGCCTCAGTTTCGCCTACTAACGCGTCACCAGTTAGTAGGCGTGTCAAACCTGGATTCTTCTCACAAAATGTGAGTATCAAGGTGAGAATTTTATAACATCTTACATCGGTAGATTGCTCCTCTTTCAATACCCGCGAGATTCGAGAGAATAAAGTCTCCTCTATAAATTTAATTAGATCATCAAACATTTTAGTCTTACTAGGAAAGTGTCTATAGAGAGCGGCCTCTGATACNCCTACCTGATCAGCCAAAGATGCCGTAGTAATTCTGGTGCCTGGTGATGTTTCGAGCATACGAGCTAATGATCGAAGAATTAGTTCTTTACGAGATGTNTTACTGTTGTTGGGCATCTAAAATTTGACCTGGTTTAAATGAAGCGTGTGTTTTTTTGCCAGATGTCAACTTAGCTTGCAGTCTTTCGGGCGATTTTCGTTATGAGTGTACCAACACCTTCATCGGTAAAAATTTCTAATAAGACTGCGTGCTCGACTCTTCCATCTATTATGTGCGCTCCCGTTACGCCGCCTTTTACGGCTTCGACAGCACATTGAACTTTAGGCAGCATTCCATCTTTTAACGTTTTATTGCTCACCAGCTTTGCGGCTTGAGGGGGGGTTAGCCCTGTTAATACATTCCCTTTTTGGTCTTTTACCCCTTCAACATTTGTCAAAAGTATCAGTTTTTCTGCACCCATAACTTTAGCTATCTCGCCGGCTACTGAGTCAGCATTTATGTTATAGCTCTTTCCAGAGTCATCGGTTCCTATTGGGGCGATAACCGGAATGAAGTCACTATTTTTCATAATATCTAAGATTTCTGTGTTTATATTAACGACTTCTCCAACGTGGCCAATATCAATAATTTCGTCGGTAAGTGTTGGCTTCCTCTGCTTTATCCGAAGTTTTTTAGCTNTGATTAATCCACCATCTTTACCTGTTACTCCAACTGCCCTACCTTGATTCTGATTGAGTAAGCTGACTATTTCTTTGTTTACTAAGCCGCCAAGCACCATCTCTACGACGTCCATCGTCTGGCTGTCCGTTACGCGTANTCCGTTAACAAACTCCGATTTAATGGATAACTTCTCAAGAACCGAGCCAATCTGTGGTCCCCCTCCATGGACAACGATTGGATTTATTCCAACTAACTTCATTAACACTATATCTCTGGCAAAACTCTGCTTTAGGTGTTCATCAACCATAGCATTACCACCGTATTTGACGACCACTGTCTTNTCAGTGAATTTTTGAATGTAAGGTAAAGCTTCAGTCAAAACCTTAGCAATATTTTTGGCGCTTCTTATATTAAGGGACATAAAAAAATGGATTAACTCAGTTTAAATTCGATATTTTTAGAATAGAGCTCTCTCACGATTAGTCAATTAAGCTCTTCTTTAAGAGCGCAAGAAATTAATTCTATCATTTGTCGAGCAACCACAGATTTGTTAGCTGGACCTAACTGCCGCTCTGAACTCTGATCAATTGCTGTAACGGTAATATTATCATTATTGAAAGTTTCGACAGCGTTATTTGCGAACAGCAGATCAAGGTTTTTTTCCCTAAGTTTTTGTCTGCCGCTTTCGACAATTGAGATTGTCTCTGCCGCAAATCCAACGGTAAANGGTTTATCGGTTAATTCTGCAACCTTAGAAATTATGTCAGGATTTTTTATTAGTTTTAGATCTAAATTTTCTTCGTTCTTTTTTATTTTTTCACTCGCAAATTTCACTGGTCGGTAATCTGCAACTGCTGCTACACCAATGAAAACATCTATATCTAATGATGTACTCATCACTCTTTCCAACATTTCATCTGCGCTTTCGACGTCGATGCGCGTCACCCGGGGAGGTGTATCAAGACTGACGGGCCCACTTATAAGGGTAACTTTGGCGTCTTCAGCTGCTGCTTCAGCCGCTAGAGCGAATGCCATTTTGCCTGAGCTGTGATTCGAAATGTAGCGGACAGGATCAATGGCTTCCCTTGTCGGNCCCCCTGTTATCACAATANTNTGTCCTGCCAGTAAACCACGGTCGAATAATGAGGAGCTTCTTTTAACTAACTCCCCTGGTTCCAACATCCGGCCCAGCCCAATCTCGCCGCAAGCTTGCTCTCCTTCGGCTGGCCCAAATATTTTCACATTACGCCGAGCTAGTTCATTGAGGTTTTTCTGAGTAGCACTACTTGACCACATGGCCTGGTTCATCGCTGGAGCAATAGCAATAGGAGCCTGAGTCGCTAAGATTAACGTGGATACGATGTCGCTGGCCTCTCCTTTNGTGATTTTAGCCATAAAATCTGCAGTTGTTGGCGCAACAAGAATTAGGTCTGCCCAGCGAGCTAATTCGATATGCCCCATGGCCGCCTCAGCCTCAGTATCTAACAGGTTAGTGAATACGTGGTTGCCGGAAAGAGCTTGCAGAGTGAGCGGGGTAATGAATTCTTGAGCGGCTTCCGTCATAGCTACCCTTACCTCAGACCCAGCTTGAATAAATAGCCGGACCAGTTCAGCACACTTGTAGGCCGCTATTCCGCCGGTAATTCCAAGCAATATGCGTTTGTTAGTAAGGCTTAACATGCAGAGCACCGAAATCATGGGTCTTAAAGGTTTTTGCGTAGACTAGCAGTTAGCGTTTTCCGGCGCAATTTTCAGGTTTCTTTCGGTTCATTTACTTTTTGGCTGANATTGGGAATNATAGAACTTCGGGANCAGAACGCGCTGTGCTTCAGGGCGATNATATGGCATTNTGTGAAAGAGGTTTTACTAATTAATNGTCTGATTGTNAGTAAGNATTCACTATNACAANATTTTACATTTTTCACGTATACGGTTATAAGTAATTTGATATTGATTGGGTGTTTTGGTATAAAACGCGCCTAATTTTATTCAGGTAGTTAGATTTGCCTCGACAGGAAACCCTGGTTGAGCATGGATGACTAANTCTGAAGCACTCAAAGGTCGCTGAAAATGTCTAGAGTTTGTATGGTAACCGGCAAAAGGCCGATGCAGGGGAATAATGTTTCGCACGCAAACAACAAAACCCGGCGCAGATTTTCTCCAAACATACAAAACCATAGGTTTTGGGTTAATTCAGAAAATCGATTTGTGAAGCTGCGGGTTTCAACAAAGGGAATGCGGATAATTGATAAGATCGGTATTGATAAAGTTCTTGGAAATATTCGTAAAAACGGCATACAAGTTTAAGTGTAATAAAAGAGGTTAAGTCGATGAGGGATAAAATCAAGTTGGTGTCCAGCGCTGGTACCGGGCACTATTACACAACTGATAAAAACAAGAGAACAATGCCAGACAAAATGGAGGTCAAGAAATACGATCCAGTTGTTCGCAAGCATGTTCTTTACAAAGAATCTAAGATAAAGTAACTGATCNCCTGCNAGCTTGANCGGTNGAGCTAGATGNATTTCTGTTTTCTNCGCACTACTTCCCGCGACTTAAACCTTTAGATAACCTTTCCGTAATGCCCTTGAGNGTGGAATCTTCTTCAATTTCCCTTTTCAGTTTTCCAACTGTTGTAGATACCGTTCCATAGCGTTTTAGTTTAAAAAGCTTGGCTATGTACTGTAGTGTTACCCCCGATAGCTCTTGGCATAAGTACATGGCAACCCAACGCGGAATGTTTTTTGAACCTGGGCCGCGAGCGGCCTTATAAATGCTTGCTTCGGTGACTTTAAACTTCTTCGCTACTGCAGATATAATTCGCTTACATGAAGGTCGCCATTTAGCATTTGCTCCTCTGGAAATACCGCGGACAGCAGTGGCTGACCTTCTCTTTCGCGATGACTTTCGAAACTTCTCATTCCCCATTATGGAAGATAGATTTTTCTTTCCATAAAATTTAGNCATTTCGTCATCAACGCCTTCTGATACGTACCGTCTGTACGCTAAGGCTCGCTTGGATGCCTGTACTTTTAGCTGCTTTTGAGTTTCTANGCGATTAAACCATATAGGCGGGTTTGCCTTACGTGTAAAGAACGTATAGCTACTGTATGGGTAGCGAACTAGCTCAGATGGTTTGACTTTAGAATGTATGTATCTTGAGAGAGGTAGCAAGTAACTCTCTGCTTGTATCAGCACTGCTTTATAACGACCTTTAAAAAGGGAACCTTCGCTTCGTTTCATCTTTTGATAATGTTGAGTGTATAAACCGTCNACCTGCCTCATGAATCTTGATAAATTACCTTCCGGTGTTTTTATAATCAGATGGTANTGATTTCTGAGCAAACAATACGAGTGAACTTCTACATTTAATCGAGCNCAAGCATCGCCTAAGCCTTGGAGNAATCGGTCGTAATACTTATCTGATGGAAAAACACGCTGGTTATCTAAACTATAATTAGAAACATGGTACATCGCATCGGGATATTCAATTCGAAGGGGTCTGGCCATCTTAGTATTCTCTATTTAGTGGTCTTGATAGAATTAGAGCTGACCCTATATCTAGCGTAATTATGAAGCCACGTCAACTTAATTCAACAGAACAGTCTAAATTGAACAAAAATANCGGATAATTTGTGTCAGCGCGAGTGCAATAACAAATTTACAACGATATAAATAGCCTTGACCCCTTATGTTGTTGCCGATTACTCAGCCAAGGAGGCGCTCAAAATGAGCCTTCTAGGAGATGGATATCCNTCAATAGTCAGGGCGCTGTTTGACTGATNCAGTCCGTCGCCAAGTGACTCAAACGGCATCCATTTTGTCTTTCTTTGTTCTAAACTAGTCGTGGTGGAAGTATTGATAACAGCTATGTTGGTAAAACCACATCTTCCTAACCATTGCTCCAGAGTACCTAGAGAGGGTATNGACCATACATTTTTCATGCGGGCGTAATTCTTTCTTGGTATCAGACAATAACCAGTCGGTCCATCTACAAANAGTGTTTCTAGNACCAGCTCTCCTGTTGGCGACAAACANTTTTTCAGCTGCAGTATATGATCCAGCGGAGAACGCCTATGATAGATTACTCCCATCGAGAATACTGTATCGAAGTAATATCTATTTGTCGCAATATCTTCTAACCGATAGGGTAGAACATAATTGTCCGTTTCTGGCAGAAATAGTTTAACTGCCCAAAATTGGGATAGGTAGGGCAAATGGGGTTCCAAGCCTACAACAAGGTCTGCCCCTGCTTCCAGCATTCGGAAGCCGAAATATCCATTCCCACTCCCTACATCAAGAACACTCTTTCCGGTTAATGGTCGAATGCTGTCCTTTAAGCGACCCCATTTCATATGGCACTGCCATTCAGAATCTATATGCACGCCGAATAAGCTGAAGGCACCTTTTCTCCAAGGCCGCAAGTCCATAAGTTGATCTTGAAGTACACCATACACATCCTCGCGGATTTCGCTTCTTTTTCCAATTTCAATTAAATCTCCAAAGCTCTTATGTGTTGCGTTTTCTTTCGCTATTTTGCCCAATTTTTCACGAGGGGTTAAAAACCTTCCTTGGCACGCTTTCATGAACTTAGTGGGGTCTATTAAGGGTTCTAGCGCACTTAATCTATTGTTTGATATTTTTTCTTGTAGCCGCTGAAGGTCGTCCATTTGCTTTTATTTTATAGAGAGCATGGATGCAAAGTTTAAACACTGAAACCAGACGTTAAAAGACTTAAATCCACTAGTTGCCACTCGATTCCGATGCGTATCTATGGATTCAGGGATCAATACATCTTCTAATGCAATTCTTTTTTGGCTTATTTCCAACTTACTGTAACCATTTGACTCCTTGTACTTATGATACATATCGATAAAAAGATGATTTAAATTTTCGTCCCGAAAGACTATCTTTTCCGACATGACCAAAACACCTCCAGGGAGCAGTCCATCGTATATACGCGTGATTAATTCTTTTCTAAACGCAATAGGTAGAAACTGAAGTGTAAAGTTTAAAATCACTACTGACGCATTTTCTACCTTAGTTTCGCTAATGTCTTCACAGCGAATGTTAATAGCATCCGTATAAGCACCAAGTTTAATCTTTCTCTGTGTGAGCCTCTCTATCATCGCTCTTGACTTATCAACTGCAACTAGAGAAAAGTCCTTTCCTTGGAGCTGTTTGTTCACTTCAAATGTTGCACCACCTAGGCTGCACCCTAAATCGTAAATTTTACTTCCAGGCTGATGATACCGCCAAGCAAAAACGCCTATCATCTCCACAATAGTTTTATATCCTGGAACTGATCGTAAAATCATGTCGTCGAATACATTAGCTACCTTCTCATCAAAAGCAAAATCGCTAGGAGCTACCCTCTTAGCGAAAAGATCGTCTTTAGATGTATTTCTGTTTATCAAAGAGAGAGCCTATTATTAATTTTGATGGAGTAAAAACGAGAATCCATATAAGCTGATATTTATACGTCCATAAATTTAAGTATTACTTTTGAACTAAAACCAATTATTATTGGTAGCGTATTTTCTACTAGCAAATTACTTCTATTATCTGACAATAAATGCGACATTTAAATGGTGAAGTTTCTCACCTTCTAACCAAATATTTGCCCTTATTTCATTCATTTGATCGAGAGAAGGAAGTTTTAGATTTAGCTTGTGGAAATGGCAGGAATGGCTTATTCCTCCTAGAAAATAATTTTAATGTCACATTTGTGGATAAGAATGAGAAGGCTTTAGCCCAGATTTCATCCGCTGTTAAGAGAAACCGTAACCAGCTACATAGGCGTTTACAGGTCGATTTGGAAGGTGCAGAAAATAGCTTATTTGAGCCGGAGAGGTTTGGGGCGGTCTTGGTATTTAACTATCTTCATAGGCCCTTATTCCCGTCAATCAGATCTTCTATTTTAAAAGGAGGTTTGATCTTTTATGAGACATTCACTGCGGCTCAGAGAAAATTTGGAAGGCCCAAGAACCCAAGCTTCTTGCTAAGGGAGAACGAACTTTTGGAAACATTTGAGGACTGGGAAATAATTGATTACTTTGAGGGGGTTAAATATGACCCTCAAAGGTCTATCGCAAGTCTTGTTGCAAGGAAACCCTGATCGATCATGCGTAGAATTAGAACAGTTTCGCTAAATAGAGGAGGCAGTAACCATCCAGCTTAATGCCGTGCATTGTGAGATCCTTCGCACGAAGAGGAGGACACTGACTCTTTATATAAAGCACCAAAAAGTTTTAGTGCGTTGTCCTTTAAGTGCCACTAATAAAGAGATAGATGAGTTTATTCGTTCTAACTACGATTGGATTAATGAAAGGTTGGAAGAGGAGCGAATTTTTGAAAAAGAAATGTTAAAGATACAAAATAACAGCAAGATTTTTTATAGGGCCCGCGAGCTTACTATCGTATTTAGAGAAAGGCGGGAAAAAAGAATATTAGTTAGCGGAAACAAATTTATCATTCAAGACAATAAGATTAATCCTTCGGCGGCAACAATTCAGGTTGAAGACTACCTAATCGATAAGGCAAGTGAATACATCATACCGAGAGCTAAGAGTCTCGCTCGGCATTTAGGAGTGGACGGTAAAATCAAGGAAGTAAAATTGCGAAAAACAAAATCTAAATGGGGGCATTGCACATCTAAAGGTATAATCCAATTTAATTGGCTAATCATGCTAGCGCCTTATAGCATTATTGACTACATCATTACTCACGAAGTATGTCATCTAATTTATATGGATCATTCTCGACATTTTTGGAATCTAGTTGAATCTATTTGCCCTGGTCATAAAGATTACGTAACTTGGCTTAATAACCATGAGCATCGGTTTTGGTTTGAATAAGATCTATACTTTTTGATAAAGCAGGTCCCAAATTTTATTGCCTAATTTTTTCCCTCGTCTTTCGAATTTTGTCTCTGGGCGCTTTGGGTTTTCCCAAAAAATTTTTGGAGCTAGCGCATTTGACATTGAGGGAGCCTTTTCCAATACTTCCACCATGTGCTCAGCGTAGGGCAACCAATCAGTGGCAAGATGAAGATATCCGTTATTTTTGAGCTTTTCTGACACAATATTTACAAATTCAGGCTGGATAATGCGTCTTTTGGCGTGTCGTTTTTTTGGCCATGGATCGGGGAAAAATACTAGAACACGCTCAAGAGATTTTTCCTGAAAAGCATTTCTAAAAACCTCAGTAGCATCATGACAAATGAGCTTCAAATTTTTTAGTCTTAGTCGCTCTATGTCGTTTAATGTTCTTCCGATGCCCGGTTTGTGGACCTCAATGCCGAGGAAATTAGATTTTGATTCCTCATTTGCCATATCAATTAAAGAAGACCCCATACCAAAGCCAACCTCTACAGTAACCGGCAAGTAATTCTTGAAGATTTTATCCAGGTATAACA
>PAWK01000026.1 GCA_002714195.1 Gammaproteobacteria bacterium
GGCTGGGAGGTTGTTCAATGTCAGCGTGCGGTTACCAGCAGCAGCACCGGCATAGCTCACGTAGCCGATGTCATCAATATTCGCGACATTGACCGTAACATCACCCGCTAACGCGCCCAGTTTAAGCCGCTCAAAGTTCGAGACAGCTGTCTCATAGCTACCATCTGCACTCGCAGTGACTGCATTGGCCGCGCTCAAGGAAAGAGTGTCCGTTCCGTCGCCACCGTCGGCGGTACCCGTAGCACCAAAAGCAGCCCCTGTATTCAAGGTGTCGTCTCCGGCACCCATATTGGTTGCTGTAAGAGACGCACCAACAGTAACCTCATCCGCACCTGATCCGCCGGTAAAAGTCTGTCCAACGCCAAGCGCAGGAGTAATCACCGTGCCCACGGAGTTAGTAGACGTGTAAACCGCCAACGCTTGAGCGGCGGTTAGGGCAGACAGAGTGATCTTCGCGTCACCCGAGACATTGACCGCCGTAGCACCGGAGGCATCAAGGTCACCTATCGAATTTACTGTTGCCGCACCAGCCGCAGTCAACTTGCTGTTAGCAGCCAGGTTAACCGTCTTCACGTCTGCGTCAATTTGAAGGGTACCGGTCATGACCATGTCAGAGACGTTCACGTTAAGTGAGTTAATGGCAGCGGTTGTTAGGGCACCCAAAGTGTCCGCATCAACACCGGTAATCGTGCCTGACAGAGTCAGGTTCTGCAGCGCACCGGAATTAACGGTACCCGCAGCAGCACTATTTATTGTCACATCAGTGATAGTACCCGCCTTGGTGGTAGATGCTCTGTTAACATCGTTAACTGTTACCGCGCCATTAACGTGACCCGTTAAAGTGCCTGAGGCTGTAGTTGCCTTGGAATCGGTAACCGTGACCGTAGTCGTGTCTGCGGTTCCGGTAACGGTACCCGCCCCAGCCGTATCAGTAATATTGACAGTCGGGTTAGTTGAGTTCGTTACTGTAACCTCTGTACCACCTGTTACGGTAGTCGCACCCAAGGTGACACCGTTAGCCGCAGTACTGGCAGTAGTTACTGTCACTGTGCCTTTTGGTGCAGCTGCAGCNGAACCNACCGCAACGGTTGAACCAACTAGCGTTTTNCCATTAGCAGTAACCGACACATCCTTACCACCCAGTACCGAGGTTGCAGTACCCGCCTGAGCACTATTTGTGGAGGTTATGTTGGTGTCCGCAGAAGCGGTCAGAGATGTCGCGCCGGTGCTTGTAGTTGTCAACTGCGTTAAGCCGGACCAGGTCGTTGTATTAAGAGTTACCGTGCCTGTGGTAGTAACCGTCGCAGTATCAATATTGCTGACACTAACGCCGACCGGCGCCGCAACAGCACCCGCCGCCGTGATGTTGAACGTGTCGTTACCGCTCACACCATCGATTGCATCCGCCGCACTCCAAGAGTTCGCTATCGCAGCGTTAAAAGAATCATCCCCAGNATTTCCGGTGAAGGTATCTGGCCCAGCAGTGAGGCTATAAGCCTTCCCGACAGGAGCAGGCGTCAGTGAGGAGTCAGTGATCGTCGTAGAAGCTGAAGCTCCGCCGGCGGTGAAGGTCATTGTCTCTTCACCTTCAGTTGTGGCATCCGCCGCGATACCAACTGCAACCACTGCCTTGCCGTCAACACCTATTGTTGCCTGACCAGTCAGTGCGCCGCCGTCGATATCCGCAGGCTTAACTCCGCCCAGCGTGTAAGTTAGTTTTGAACCGCTAGCTACATTTGTGGTCGAAATCGTGTAGTTAACCGAATCGCCTTCGCTAGCAGTCGCCGCGCCACTCACTGCGTAGGTAGGGTCTGCTGCCGTTACCGCAGCCGTGAGAGCCGTATCAACACTAGCGTTTCCGGCAGTCACAGTATCAGCACTTGAAGTNACNGTAGCAGGNATCGCCCACTCGTCTGCCGCCTCACTAGTAATCGTGTGGTAGGTTGCCACCGCAACTTTATTGGTAAAGTTGTCAACGTGCACCTTAAGAGCGCCAGTCGCGTTCGCGCTGTCGCTCATGAATTTTTGTACAGACACAACCAGCGCAGGAACAGAGCCCCCGCCATTGATATGCGCCTCAACAATTGCGACACATTCGGCTTTAAGAGCAGCATCAGCCTCAGGCAGTATGTTGCCTATCCACTCTTCACCAAATTCTTTCGCAGTTTGGAAGAGCGGGTATGTCGATTTAAACTCAGCTCGAGCAGCCAGGGTTGCAGCGATCTGCTCGAGAGTCTGTCCCGAGTTTGCCGCTACCACAAGTTCTCCTAAGAGCGTGGTGCCTGGTGCCTTGTTGTTCATTAGAACGGCAAGCTCCATTATGTCTTGCCTCATTGCTGCTGTAATGGCCATTTTAACTCCTTACGGTCAAACCAAATTTTAGAAAATTTTTATTCGAATAAATCTTTAAATCACGTGTTTTAAACAATTGTTTGTATCGCGCCTTCCATTTCCACTTCTGGATAAGATAAGCATAAAACGATGGACCTGCCATGCCTGTGACTGCAGTCACACTCAAGGAAGATCAATCGCAATTCTAATGTGTGGCCCTACTTCACTCCACCACAACACTTAATTAAGTATTCTTAAACATCTTTTCTAGAACCCGAAGCATACAACAAAAGATACCCCGAACGCACCTTAGATCGTCAATTTTTTAGGTTTCTGAAGTACTAAAGCACATATTTTTAACAAATTAATGAATGTATAGACTTTACCTAGTTGTATTCAATGGTATTTTTTAACTTTAAGCTGTACTGAATTTCGCTCAAATTCCCCAGTTTATGCCGATTTCTGCGCTCGTGCCTCGCGTTCTAAATAGCTCGATTGTGCTTCTTTGCGAATTATAATAGACACTGGCCGACAATTGAGCCGAGCGACCAAGACGTGAGAGAGGCAAAAGATAGCGAACATAGACAGAGTTGAGGGACTCTTGGCGTTTGACTCCATCGCTGAAAATCGAACTGTAGCCTGTCTCATCATCAAGTTTTGTGTGGGTGAATTGCATTTGCAGGCGTCCGCGACCAAGCGGTCTTTGGGCTGCCAAATTCAGTCTCCAGCCGGTTCTGTCCTCACCNAGTCGATCNCTCCTTGTCGCGCNNTTCTTAAGNGCACTTAGGGCCACNCCAAATCGTTGCAAAATCGGAGACTCNGGCAAGCGNCAATCGAGCTCAGAGCCAGCGCTGNTCTCGATTCCTGAGAGTGACNCCTGCTTGTGNAAGTGNTGGTATTGAGCCGCTATNGCCGCATANACTGAGCAGTTATTTAGNCCAGCAAGTCTGTAGACTGCTTTCAGGGTCGAGCTACTAAAAATTGAATTTCGCCCAAAGTTGAGATGATCTAAACCAAAAAATGTGTTCCAGCGAGGATTTTCGCTAGTCTCCGACAGTGTATACAGCGCGCTGCCCTGGAGCATTTCGTACTTTGCCGAATTGCCAAAACGACCCCGAAATGAACCTGATACCCTCGACCTAAACTTAACCCCCTCTCTTGAGCGAGTTAAGCCACCAAGCAAGCTTGAATACTCTCCAGAGTTTGCTCGAAATTCGGGACTAATCTCCAGTGAGACAGGACGGCCGGAAAGCGTTAAGGTGAGCTGTTCTCCAAGCGGGGCACTGTTGAGGTTATTATCATAGCCCGCAGCAATTCCAAACCCGGCATTTAACGAAACAGCAGAACGACTCCACCGTCGAGCTCTCTGCCTAATAACCTGATAAAGCCCCTCTGGAAGATCATCGCGCGCNCCTAAAAGCTCGTTCATCTCCAGCGCGCTGNTCACTTGCCCTTGNCGATATAAAATCTCAGCATAATCCATCGCNGCAGACCCGTTGTTAGGGTCAAGCAGCAANGANCTCTCCAGNTTTTCGAGAGCAGAGAATAAGTCGTCCATATTAAGCTGCGCCGCACCCAAAAGAGCAAAATATTCAGAGTTCGAATAGCACTCGTCCAACAAAGCGGACAGATCGCGGGAAACAGCTTCATCCGCCACCCCTAGTCGCTGGTAAAAGCTACCAAGGTCTGGGCATAAAGCGAGGCTCAACTGAGGCATGAGCAGCCAGCCAAGCCCACTGAAAAGAATTAAGACCCTTTTTATTCTCACAGACACGCGCGGCAAACTCAACGGCCCTTAATTGAATCTAAGAATGATACTTGCGAGGCTTTGTCGGTACCCTGGCCCCATGGAATGAGAATTATGCCATTTTTATTCGAGGTTTGTTGATTGTTTTGCGCTATCCAAGTCCACCTTTCAAAAGTGTGAGGTTTTCCTTCGATGGTGAAAAGAAACTCTCAGGCGTATATAAAGCGTGCGTATTAACCAACCCAGGCAGTAAATAACGTCCCATGGATTCAAGCTTGACGTCATTTAAATATCTTGCGGCTATTTCACCAACCAGAATAGGCGTGGACAAATCGACCGTCATTTCTTGAATTCTCAGCGCGACACTGACGGTCTCCCCACACAAAGTGTGAGCTCGTCTATGTGCCGGCCCTATTGAACCTAACAGCACGGGACCATGCTCTATCCCGATCCCGACAGCCAGAGGCTCCAANCCATGGATATTAATCTCAGGCAAAAGGTTNTCATTAATCACCTTTTCAATTTTCAAAGCCGCGGCCAATGCTCTGTTTGCCGCTTCGATACCATCGCCGTCCCACAATGCCAGCACATTATCTCCTTTATACTCATGCACCCGACCACCGCAATCTTCAACTATTTCGTTAACCTTGGTAAAAAAGTAGTGAAGCACAGAAGCTGATTCTTCAGGCGGACGCCTCTCGCTTAACGCTGAGAAATTTCGAAGATCAGCGCTTAATAGAGTCACATCGCATCTTTCGGCTTCGATGTTGGAAGAAGGCAACTCAAGGGCAACCTTTTTCGCCGCCGCACTNGGGAGATAACTTGTAAGATTCTGCATTACACGGCCCCGCTCGAACCTAACTCTTCCTAGTTCAGTTACTAGCAACATCAGGCCAGACAAAAATCCAAAGGCGCCAGGTAGCATCCAACCAACCCAAAGCCCATAGCCAAGAAGCAGAGCTCCATGAATGCCAAGAGATATAAAAGGCGCCAACACAGCTGCCACTGGAAGCCCAAAAACTGCCAACCGACCCCTTTTCTGAGCGATAAGATATAATAATGTCCCAAAGAAGAGAAATATGGCTCCTAAGACCAAAGCTGTCCCACGCGGAGTGTACGGCACATTTGAGTCCAGGATGCTTGCGATGGCTCTTGCTTGGAGTTCTACGCCTGGGGTAAAACCGCTAAAAGGCGTTGGAACTATATCATCGAGTCCAAATGCAGTGGCACCAATCAATACCAGAACGTTATCCAGCAATTCAGGCTCAAAATTTCCTCTAATGACATCGACAGCAGAAATTGACCGAAAAGATTCCGGAGATCTAGCGAAAGATATTCGAAAACTTCCATCGCTATCTAGCGGAACCTCAAGCCCAAGCAAAGAACCTAAACGAAGGACTCTCTCTGGATCCAGAAAGCCGGCTCCTGGTTCAACGCTTGCCGACCATGGTTGACCACCATCTAATTTTAAAAAGGGCGAAATGGCCAAGGCGGGAAATGGACTGCCATCAACACAAATTNCAGCAGGTACTTTTCGGATACTCCCATCAGCGTCTATTATTGGTGCAATGTGCCCTTTCGATACATTGAGCAACGCGTCAGAACTCGCTATGTAGTTATTTGTGGCTGGAAGGAGACCAGTAACGCTTTGCGGTCCGCAGGAAAGCCCGTTAATAGGGTGTGTTAGTCCACTGCCCTGAGCGACTGTNATATTTGATTGAATGATCGGCAGTTGCGCAACTATAGCACGTTGTCCTTGCTCTAAAGCCTGCGCGAACAATTGGTCATTTTCTCGAGCAGGGTAAACAATGTCATGTATCTGCAACTGAGCNCCTGCGTCGTCGATCGCAAGCGCCAANTCTGCCATGGTGNCTCTGGGCCACGGCCATGGCCCTATNTCACTCAAACTCCTTTCATCAATTGATACAATTGTNACGCGCTCCTCGACCCCATCGTCNGGCATAAAAGCCCAAAACAGTGAACCTCCGCGCTCTTCGATGGTCGAGAGAAAGTTAAACGGCAGGGTAAGTAAAAAAACACTGAGCGCCGCAGAGAGAATCAGAACCAAGAGGCTTGTTAGCTCAGCTTTACNGCTCAAAAATTCGCGCACAGCNCTTGGAAGTTTGTAATCTGAGAGACGCATACTAGTCAATCGCTATTCAGCGTCCCATAGNGTGATGCCCTGAACAAGGCCATCCCAATTAAAAAAATCGAAAAAATAGCCGGATTCTTCCCCATCTAGACTTACTGCACCGACTATCCTTGACTTACCATCNCTCGAGTGGAAGTAGCCACCATCATAGATCCTNCCCGCTGAATTAAATCGAGCCTCTCCCAACTGCATATGGTAAAGATCTAGCGAGGTCTGGAACGAATTGTTGTTAAAATTTATGAAAAGCCCACCTCCCGAAACCGCTACGGGGGACACTTGGCTTTCTCCCTTAAAATACGCTTGCGCGCTCGTTAGAGAAAAACCGATTTCTCCAAGCCCTTCTTGCACCTGCTTCTCTCCGTCCTCTGGTCGGAACAGGAAATACTCAAAGTTGCCACCCACTGTAACGTCTCGTCCCTCAGCCGCCTGAGAAAGCGGCAAGGTAAGTCTCTCAAGNTCTCCTTTTCCCTCCGCGAATCGACCCCAAACCAGTTGTCGATCACGGAGATCAGATACTGATCCCTGGCTTTCAGGAGTAAAGCCCGTGCCGTACGGAGCCTGAACTTTCGCCTCATCTCCCAACTCAAGAGACGTGACGCTCTCTGCAACAACCTCGTCATTTTGATTTGTCGCCACTGCATCTTGATCCAAGATANTTTGCGCCAAAGCTGCCAAACCACCTGCTAGATTCCGAGACTGCTCAGACTCTGGAGCCCTTGAAAGCACTGGAATTAATCGCGGCTGAACCATTCCTGCCTCAAACTCAAGCGCTTGCATCGAATCAGACCCGAGCTCAACCGCGTTNAAGCTACATGGACCGATACCTTGTGCTGAGCANTGAGTCGAAAATGGCGCAACTACGATTGCTCCATCGTTTACTAATGCNGTGAGCGAACTCGATGTGGTAGACACCAGGAAATCGGTGCCTCGTACCCCTATCGCCGCAACCGGCGTGTTTAATCTATATCGTTCACGCGCAGCTTTTGCAGCTTCGCCGGACACAGTTCGCGCAGTACCTTGCACAAGATTAAGTTTGACCGCAGAAAGTTCTGGCTTTTCAGGATTATAGCGATAAGTTTCGATTAAAAGTTCGCTATTCGGTCTTACGCTCAGAACTGCATTATCGCGAAACTTAATGTGCACATGACCACTGGACTCCGTTCTAATCCTGTCTCCCTCAGAAACTGAAGCCCCAGTCCGCAATCTCAGATCACCATCTGGTCCCGAGTTGACATAAGCCCTTCCTATTACAAGATTCACTGTCCCCGCTGGCAACGCGCTTAAATCATAATCACTCTCATTGTCNAACGCCTGAGAAACCCCGGAAAATAGGACCATAGCAGACAGGCATAGGCAGGCAGACGACCACTGGCTGATTTTTGAAAACTTGATAACTTTCGTTTGCAACTCATACCCTCCNAAACTTATAGTCTTGAGACTTCAGANTANTACCAGGATGCTTGTCACNGCATTGACTTTTACTNGNTANTAATGTGAAACCTTATCTTAATCGAGCCCTACGGCCAGTGACCTCAATCACATTTNAACCATCCGTGATAACATTATCATCATCTTTCGATTAGTCATATAGTCNACCTGTTCTTGANATATACCAAAGAGAGGCCGANTTTGGCCAAAATCCGGGCNTGAAACTCTGATGCATGCAACTACAGAATTATTAAAAACTTTTAGCTTATTCAGAGCTTTAAAGGATTCAGAGCTCGACAGTTTATGCGCTACATCTAAAGTAATGAGATTTGCGCGCAGGGGGGTAGTGCTGTCTGCAGGCAGTGAAGAAAATAAAATATGTATGCTATTCGAGGGACGACTCCAAGGAGTCGATTTTACGATAGACGGGCGTGAGGTTGGTCTCTACTTCGTTGAGCCGGGTGATTACTGCGGNGAACTAAATATCTTCGAAAGCAAATCGCAACCAGAGCATATTATCGCTCTGAACTCAGCCGTAGTAGTTCTAATCAATGCGGGCGTGGTCCGAGAGGTTGCCTCAAGAAATCCAGAAATCATGCTGCAATTGGGGCAGAAGCTCGCCTCACGAATCAGGCAAATGACAAANCAAAGGTCGCTTTTGAGCCTTCCTAGTGTTTCTCAACGAGTTTGCAATCAACTCTGGATGCTTACGAAAACAGGTGATGCCAAACCACAAACGTCAAAAGAAATCACGGGGGTTCCTACTCATATGGAATTCGCAATCATGCTGAATTTGAGCAGGGAGACCGTCACACGAGTATTTCAGCAACTGCAGAAGCAGCAAATTGTTTCCAGAAAAGGCCCAAATAGATTAATGATTCACGATCTTATTATCTTGCGAGAAATCGCAACGGGTTCNAANCAACTTTGATGTNTNTACGAAAGCTTGTTNTGTGCAACAAAGCTGGCAAAAAATCCTATTCAGCCGACATAAGTAAACAAGGATTGGTTGGCTTTTCTCAAGNAACTCAATCTCTGNTGATAAGTTCGATTTAGGCACAACTTACAGTTATCGATATTGAAATCTCCAGCTCACCCCCCATGTTAGTGAGGGTGAAAAAACCTTAATAGAACCGAATTTTATTTTATGAGAACGCTGGATAGTAAATCCGATCAAGACATAGTGACTAAGAGTTTAAAATCTCTGCAGGGCTACTTTTGGTACGCCACGCTTTTCAGTGCGTCAATTAACCTACTAATGCTTACACCTATCATTTACATGCTTCAGGTATACGATAGGGTTGTGTCAAGCGGCAGCATGAGTACATTGACGATGTTAACTCTATTGATGATGCTTCTTCTTCTCTCTAGTGGCGGATTTGAATGGGTTCGAACCAGGCTATTAGTTGCGGCCAATGTTCGTTTGGAAAGCGATTTACGCGAACCTACATCGAAGGCGTCNGCCNTAANCTCCCTATACAGCGGTAATCCGACCGCNTCAATGGGCGCGATGCANGATTTNATTGCNTTNAGACAGTTCATAACTGGAAGCGGGGCNTTTGCCATCATGGATGCGCCTTGGGTTTTCATTTATATCGGTGTGATGTTTATATTTCATCCTTACTTTGGTGTCGCAGCACTCATCGCAGCGCTAGTTATGATCTGTCTTGCAATAATAACCCAAAAAGTCACCGGAGAAAGATTGAAAGATGCGAACCTTCTCTCACAGAAAGCAAACATTTCTTTCCAAAACAGTTTGAAAAATGCGGAAGTGATTCAAGGCATGGGGATGGCCGCGAATATCCGCGGGCGTGATGGTGTTCTGCAAGACGATGCNATGAATGAACAAGCATTCGTCAGTGTTGCCGCGGGTCGTCTGTCAGCCATAACTAAATCTTTTAGGCTGATCTCGCAATCGCTCCTCCTNGGATTAGGCGCGTATCTTTCACTGAACCAACAAATTTCNCCNGGGATGATGATAGCGGGCTCGCTTTTATTAGGTCGCGCACTCGCTCCGATAGATATATTAGTAGCAAATTGGAAGGGGTTTATTGCAGCTACCGACCAGCTAAACAGGTTAAAGAACAATTTGAGTGCTTTCCCAAGAGAAAGGGCGCGTATGGATTTGCCTATCCCAGTAGGCAACCTGTCGGTAAATCAAATTGTAGTCACCCCGCCAGGCTCTGAAAGAGCATCCGTAAGGGCGGTTGATTTTAGCTTAGAGGCGGGCGAAACATTGGGCGTCATAGGACCAAGCGCAGCGGGCAAAACAAGTCTCGCGCGGGCCGTCCTCGGTGTTTGGCCGCTTCGAGCAGGGACGGTGAGGCTCGATGGGGCAGATATAAGCCAATGGGATAGAGACAAGCTTGGACCGTACTTAGGCTACTTACCACAGGATATAGAGTTATTCGATGGCACCATTGCTGAAAACATCTGTCGCTTTTCTGAGGAAGACTCTGAAAAAATCGTCGAGGCATCCCAAAAAGCAGGCGTGCATGAAATGATTCTTGGATTGCCGGAAGGTTACGACACCTCAATTAATTCTTACTCTGGTTCATTATCTGCGGGGCAACGACAAAGAGTAGGTCTAGCAAGAGCTATATACGGGAACCCCAAGTTAATTATTTTGGACGAACCGAACTCTAACCTCGATGATCAAGGCGAAACTGATTTGCTCAAGGCTCTGAGTCAAATGAAAGAAGCGGGCAGCACTATTATGATTATTACCCATCGTACCTCGATATTATCCCTGGTTGACAAATTGATGATTTTAAAAGATGGCATGGTAGCCAGATTCGGGCAACGAGATGAAATACTCCAAGCATTAAGTGCAAAAAGTCCAAACATAACTCAGATTCAGAACCAGTCATAATTACTCATTGGCTGATACGGAAAAATTCTCAAGCGGCAAGCAATGGAAAGTTCAAATATAAAACCTTTCGATACTAATTTAAGAACCCATAAAAGATTTGGCATATTGCTGTTCGCCCTACTATTTGGGTTTGGAGGGATCTGGGCTACAACTGCTCCAATCGACGGCGCAGCAAGTGGGGCCGGGGAGGTGACCGTTCGGTCCTATAGTAAGATAGTACAGCACTTAGAAGGCGGCATCATTAGTGAGATTTTTGTTGAGAACGGAGCGCGTGTATCTGAGGGTGATCCAATCTTGGAAATTGACAACACCCAGTTCATGGCAGCGCTGGAAATGGCGAGCAGCCAGTACATTGCGAGAAGGGCTCTTGAGAGTAGGCTGACAGCAGAAAGAGACGAGCTGGCGACAATAAATTTCCCTGTCGATCTTGAATCATCAGGTGAACAGGCTGGCTTAGAAATCAAAGCCCAGGAAGAAATATTTCAAGCACGACGTTCTCGACTAGAAGGCTCGATCGCGGTTTTAGAACAACGCGTTGAACAACTGCAATCTAGAATAGTTGGTTTAGTCGCCTTAAAAGAAAGTAAAGAGCGCCTGGCAAGTTCGTATGGAGAAGAGTTTTCTGATGTCACCGAACTACTGGCCCAAGGTTTTTCCGACAAGAATAGGCTTCGTGATTTGGAAAGGAATCTTGCAACTCTGAATGGAGAGGTCGCAGAATTATTAGCATCAATCGCAACAACAGAGGTAGAAATTGGAGAAGCCCGATTACAAATTCTTCAACAGCAAAAGGAATTTCAAAATGAGGTAGTAACTCAATTGGGAGCAGTGCAAACAGAATTAAACGAAAGCATTGAACGCGTGAATGCTTTAGAGGATAACGTCGCTAGAACCATTGTCAGAGCGCCCGACTCGGGTATAGTCAATGGGTTGCAGGTTCACACAATCGGAGGCGTTATTGGGCCAGGAATGCGGATTGTAGATGTTGTTCCCGCCGAAGACGACCTTATCGTTGAAGTTCAGTTATCGCCCAACGACATAGATCGAGTGGTAGTAGGTCAGGAAGCGACCATTCGATTTTCTACATTTGGGTTAGGGTCAGTCCCGACGGTATTCGGGAAGGTGATAACAATTTCCGCTGACAGTTTCACTAACGAATCTACCGGGATGTCATACTACTTGGCACGAGTAGAAGTCGATCCGAACAGCCTGATGGACCTAGGCGAACTTACTCTAATGCCTGGGATGCCTGCTGAAGTTTTCATCGCGACAGGCGCAAGAACACTCATGGAATATCTGTTTAAGCCTTTCTCAAATGCTATNGCGAGGGGCTTAAGGGAAGACTAGAAATGATTCAAAAACTTAGTAGAACTTTGATTGTTCTTTTGGCCTNTCTCGGTTTCTCTCCTTCAAATAGCCTTGCTGCACCCGGTTCAACGCTGGAAGATTTCTTCTCGGCAGCAATAAATTTTAGCCCNGAGCTTCGCATNNCGNAGNAGANCCTGANNANAAGTNCGGCAAGAAAAAAAGCGGCAAANGGACAGTTGCTCCCTCAACTAAGTGCNGGTGCNAACCTTTCTGACAATCGTCTTGACAGATTCAATAGTATTCAGACTTTCGACGGAGAGAGATACTTTTTAGGCCTGACGCAAACTTTATTTAATTGGCAGCAGTTCTCAGCCCGCACACAGGCAAGCCTACAAGAAGATCAATCCGAGGAAGAATACTTTTATCAATTGGCAATTCTCCTCGCCGATGTTGCCAGCCGATACTTTGCTGTCTTGCAAGCTGAAGATGCACTTGAATCACTTACCTCAGAAATAGACGCCTTGACCACCCAGCTTAATCAAGTGCAGAGTTTATACGATCGACAACTTACACAAATCACAGATCTCTATCAGGTCCGTGCTAGCCTTGCCGCAGCGCAAGCGGAGCAATTAGCACTAGAGGCACAGTTTGCTGTTAATCAGGAAGGTCTGCGGTCTATTTCTGGATTGGAAGTGGGGCCTCTTTTTAAATTAGCCGATGAAATCGAAATATCTCCGCTAGAATATAGCCAACAGTTTTACGTTAACCAAGCTCAGGAGCAGAATCACCGAGTGTTAGCAAGAAAGTTAGCAGTAAAGGCGGCAGAAAAAGGTATCCAGGTAAGCAAAGGCGCANACATGCCTCAAGTTTCATTTATCGCTCAACGCCAAGACTCTGATGTAGGCTTCGACAACCTCCCAATAGCTAGAACTGATACAACTTATATCGGGCTTAATGTGCAAATTCCTATCTATTCTGGCGGAAGAACTACAGCAGGGGTATCAGAAGCAGTCAGTCGAAGAAGTATCGCTGAGTATGAATTGAGGGCGACTCAATTACAGGCCAGAGAAGCGGTTCGGTCCACACACCTCCAGATTCANGCNCGCGAGGCACAAACTGAAGCAGCACGAATTCTAGTAGAATCAACGAACCTTGCTTCAGATGCTATGCAGCAAGGATTCAACCTAGGAACAGTTACTAGTGTNGATGTTCTGAATGCAATTCGCGATCAATACCAAGCGGAAAGAGAACTACAGCGTCTTCGTTACGAGCATATTAATTTACTTCTACTTCTTAAAAGAGAGACTGGCACCCTGAGCGCTGAGGACTTGCTTGAAGTAGGAGCTTGGTTGATACCGGCGCAAGCTCAATAATATCGACNGCATACATGCAAAATCTTCAAAGAGTTACCATCGAATTTGTTCAGACAGAAGATCGGTTTCGCATGACAGGAGCGGACGAAAACGATAGGACCCTNTTGCTTTGGTTTACTCAGAGATTATTAATCCTGGTAGTNACCCATTGCTCTGACTGGCTAGTCAAAACGTCTACAAAACCTTCTGTCCCACCAGAAACTTCCGAGCGCACTCGAAAGGAAATACAAGCATTTGCACAAGAGTCNGCGAAGCAAGAAATAAAACAGGAAAAAGCAGTGGCAGCAGAGCCCGAGTCAAAATCCTTTTTAGTCGAAGAAGTAGATCTTAAATTTGGAGAAGAGGGTATCATCCTAACCTTCAAAGCAAATAAGCTTGCGCTAGCTAGACTGGCTTTCAATGACAAAAGCATGCGCCANTGGCTGAGCATAATCCATGGCCTCTGGGAAAAGGCCGATTGGCCCATGACTATTTGGCCTGAGTGGATCGACAAAAAGAGCCTNGGGAATTTTGATACAGATCAATCTTTACATTAATGAACAATTTCTAAATCAGCCCATCCTCTGATACCGCTTGATAATCTGATGAGTAACTTCTTCAAGGCTAAAGTTTAAATCTTGCGCCTCATAACCAAAGAAACCCTCAGCAAATCTNACACTCTGAGGCAATGAAAAGGTTCTACCTTTATTCAGAGCCAGAACCAGTTCAGGGTAATTATTCTCTTGATTTTGGCTAACATAGACTTCCATTACCTCTTTCTTTTTTGGTATTTGTTCAGTGATGTTGATTAAGAGGTTGATGGGGTTCTGTACTCCTATTTCATAGGCGAGCGCNCTTAATTTAATTTCTGCATTTACTACNCGCCTAATAGCATTCCATACTAATAANGCAGTGGCTCTGTGGTCAGGGTGAATTTCCAAGGGCCCTGGGAAAAATACACTTGCAGGCAATAACTCTAATATTAAGTCANTNNCNTTNTCTACCAAGATCTCACTTGCATCTAGAGACCTATCCCTCTCTCCCCAACATTGNANTGATTTNAATNCCAANATTTNAGAAGCTNTTTTNACTTCGTTAAGTCGCGTCTNNACAATGTCTTNAGCATCACCCCCTTTTGANCCATCAGTTAANACAACAAGATGAGTATCNATTCCTTGCTCCTTCGCCNTNANCAACGTGCCACCCATTCCAAAAGTTTCATCNTCCGCNTGGGGCGCAAAAACNAACCAAGGCCCNNTGGGNAGAGCCGAAGTGCTGAAAGGGATCAAAACATNCTCTTGATTAAACATATGATTATNAGAATCTAATTNTNCCATCAATTATAATAAGGNCANAGTATACTTATTACTTATTTTCATTTTTAGTTTTTTTGCCAATTTCATGTTTAAATTCNNGTCNCAAAAAGANNTTCACTGGATCAAATGTAAAATTAAAGGGNNGTTATTTTGTTCAAACTTTTCAGCCAGTGGTTGAGGNNNCCCGTCGAAAATTACCGGCTATTAAGTAATTTCNCGANGCAAGATTTTTCAGCTCAATTCGCAGGTTCNGTNNTCGGCTTTTTTTGGTTATTTCTCACNCCTGTNGCNAANATNCTTATATACAGCTTTGTTTTTGGTTACATCTTTCAGTTAAGATCATTACCAGAGTTTCGCGAAACCGAATTNGTNTTNTTTATGATGCTCGGCTATTTGCCNTGGTTCGCGTTTGCTGAGTNTGTAAGCAGATCTACGAGTCNTCTNNTAGAAAAAGCTGGCTTAATAACCAAAGTCATGTTCCCTGTGCAAGTCCTNCCTGTTGTGTGTACATTANTTCCATACATGACNCATATAATTGGCTTTGGGCTACTCTTGTCTTATTTAGTATTCCAAGGCTATTTTTCTGCCCTATGGATTTGGATTCCAGTAATTTACTTCATGCAGTTTTTATTCACCATGGGGCTTGTCTCGATCATATCGGCGCTGAGTGTATTTTTGCGAGACTTAAATCAGCTAGTTTCTCTCTTAGTTACTGTCTGGTTCTTTCTCACCCCAATCATTTACCCAATTTCTCTGATTAAAGATGAANCAATCANNNACCTCTTTCTNTTAAACCCCATGCATAGTTTNGTNTCCCTCTACCGCGGGATTGTTTTACTAGGAGAGTTNTCNTACCTGAACCTCATGATTGTTGTTCCAGTATCGATTTGCAGCTACATCCTGGGAGGTTGGTTTTTCATAAAAATAAAACATGCGTTTGGTGATGTTCTCTAGTCTAGAGGTGAAAATATGTCTCGAGTAATCGTTGAAAACGTTTCGAAGCATTTTAAGATGTATAAGCGTCCTCAAGACAGATTGACTGAGATACTTTTACGCAAGCAAAAGCACGAGGTATTCAATGTTTTAAGCGATATTTCTTTTGCCGTCGAAGATGGGCAAAGTTTGGGCATCATAGGTGTAAATGGTGCCGGCAAATCCACATTACTTAAAATACTTGCCGGGACACTCCAAGTATCCAGCGGACAGTTTCAAATGTTAGGGCAAGTCGCCGCTTTACTCGAATTAGGCGCTGGATTCCATCCAGAATTCAGTGGTAGAAAAAATATTTACCTTAACGCCTCTCTGTTGGGTGTTCCAGAGCAAAATATTCTTGAACTTGAAAACGACATTATAGAGTTTTCGGAACTGCGTAAATTTATAGACCGTCCCGTAAAGACTTATTCCTCTGGAATGTATGTCAGACTTGCATTCTCTATAGCCACTATGGTCAGACCTGACATCCTCATTATCGATGAAGCCTTATCTGTCGGCGATCTTACCTTNCAAAAAAAATGTGTTCAACATATGAATGAGTTTAAACNNCTAAACAAAACATTAGTNTTNTGCAGTCACTCTATGTTTCATGTTCAAGAGCTTTGCGAAAAGGCAATATGGCTCGACAGGGGCCAAATAAGAGAGATTGGAGACAGTGATAAAGTTGTCGGACACTATGAGGANTTCTGTAATAGTAAAAAGGTTTATAACANTATATCTGATGACCCTCATGAAGNAGAGGAGGCAAGCAACTCAGCACCTAAGTCAANAAAAAAACTCCCAGATTGCAAAATTAACGCACTATCCGTCTTGTTGGATGATGGNCGAGAAGCTACCACACTCTCTCCGTTAGGGGATTACNTTCTAGAAATGAAGATCGAAGTCCTGAAAGATAATATCGAGGGAAACTTTGGCTTCGCGTTTATGAAGTCTGCAGAAGAGCCAGTTGCATCTTTTCTTACTACCGATATTAAGGAGATCGATAAAGGGCCTTTCAGAAAAGGCGATACATTTACAGTTTCTCTGGCCATTAAGGGTCTGCCCATGAGAGTCGGTGATTTTTATGTGCTCGGAGGTCTGGCTGACAAAAGNGGATTACTCTGGTACGAACAAAAGTTCAGCAAGCTTTTTCATGTCGAGATTAATAAAGGGGTTGGGCCCCTCATCATGGATTCAAAGTGGTCTGTAAAGAAAGACTAGCTTTACCTAAAGTTATATTCATTTTCTTGTAACCGAGAGGGCGCTGAATCCGGAAGNTCACCATATGGATCGATTCGCAAAATTTTTGGAAGNTCGCTAAAACCTGAAATTTCAATAATTTCCATGAAGGCTTGAGCGGGGAAAGGNATCTCAGAATTAACCTCATCTGCCTCTGGCTGGTTAATAGCGTCTGAGTCAACTCGCNGGTCATTAAAATAAGCATAAATACTGTAGTAATTTGAGGTTGCGTTTCCAACCCATGGAGAAAGTTCTTGTAGTTCTTCAAATGGAACTATCTCAGCTATTTCTGCTCGATTGTTNATGTCTTCAATTTGTCGGTAAGCGATAATATTCTCTATAAGTTCACTGNTTAATCCAGGCAACAATTCCATTGCTTCTCGAGTTGCCAGATTAAGATTAACGGTGCGAGCATTACCGTAAATCGTGAATGCGGCCTGCAAATTCACGCCTTCAAATAATTCTGCAAAGCCTCGAATGTGAAGAAGCTCCTCAACTGTATCAAGCTCGGGGTTGTTTCGAGGGGTATAGCCTATGTCTAGGCTGCTGTAGTATTCANNCTCCGCTCCATTGAGGCCTTCTAAATCATTTAGGTCAGTCCAGTCTGTCCAAGCAGCGAGTAAATCTTGCACCTCAGCCGGATCAGCGTCTTGACCGCCTAATCTATTCTCGATTAGCAACTGCATGTTTCGCCGAGGGATCCGATTTATATTTATTTTACCAGCATGATCGTAGATTCGAACGACTACGTTTTGGTCCTTTGGATAATTCAAATTCAGTTTCTGACCATTAAAGCGGAAAGCGGGAGTTCTAATCTCNCCTTCCGCACTTTCTTCTAATTGCTCTCCTATCGGCCTAGGCATCTGTTCTAAAATTAGCTCCATTTCTGCATGACTTACAGCGCTTTGTATGGCGAGTCTGCCAGTCGAAGCNTCTCTGTTATTAGAAACCGTAATAGCAGACAAGCGCACNGCACTNGCCATAGCTGTTACCAGTACGGTCAATAATACTGAAGCCCATAAAACAATTATTAGTACAGCACCTCTTTGTCTGACGATTAGTTTCACTTTAGATCTCTTACAGGTCCAGCCGCTCCAAGTCATTAGGTCGAATACTGCGATGTTCGTTATTCCGAATTCTAGCTACTATTTCAAGCTCTTCACCCTGATTGGCATTTGGAATGAGCCTGACGTANACAGCTAGAGGTAAACCCAAGAGTTCTTGGGCTTCCCAACCATCTGTCCAGATCTTATTCTGNTCAAGGTCTTCATACAGATATCTAAACTCAAGATCGTACCCGGGAAAGAGAAGCACCGAATTTGACTCTTCTAATCTTTGAGTAGGGTTATCGCTAAATGCTGGCGTAAGTCTTAAATAAGCACCCTCTCCTNNATCTTCGAATAGCTCCCATACTGTGAGCCCTGGTGAGCGCTGCGGTGATACCGTAGAGACCCAGCTCAGATAGTCGCTTTCCCCAGTAAAGTAAATTTGCCTANTTAATGTCTCTTCATTGGTAAAACTGTGGGGGAAAGCGCCATGTAGCGCACGATCCAATTGCAATAATGCCAGCGATACCTCTAGGTTTTCGNCCAGAGAGTTTGAGCTTCGATTCCAATCTCCTGCAACGATAAACACGCTAGAGCTTAATAATCCTAGAAGTAAAGTGGTTAACCCTAGTGCTAAAACAACCTCTATAAGTGTAAAACCCTGGCTTTGTCGATAACTCAAATACACATTAAGAGCCTATTGTGGAAGGTTTAACTGAACCCAGCGACTACCAACAAATTGTTCGTCTCGACTATCATCGATAATTTGATATCTTTGAAGAGCATATTGCATTGGTTCAGTTTTTCTTAGAGGGTCGTCGAGTATTTCTAACGAACGAATTTCAAAAACNTCATCCTTTAGAATTTCTTCCACCTCTCTAAATTCATTCTGTAAAAGCGCAAAATTAGTAACGGCGCGAACGCGAGAGGCGTACAGAAGATGTTCCTCTGACCTCCAAGAAAGTTGTTTACTTATGCCCAACAAAGAAAACAATCCTCCCAAAATAAAACCAGAAATTGCAAGNGCAACAATAACCTCTAATAAAGTAAACCCGCTTTGCTTTTTAATTCTCATTTTCTATCGACACTTCTCCGGAAAAGGAATTAATCATAATTTTACTTTCCCTTTCTTCAAAACGTAAAAAAATTGTCCCTCCACTACTGCCCCCTTCTGGGTAAAAAACAACTTCAATTTTTTCTTCCACTTCGAAATCGACATCGGTGTCATCTATGAATCTTATTGACCCATAGCTAAACTCCCAGCGGCCNACTGCAGCNAATGATTGGGGCGCGGNGGCCTCAGCAATCGGTACAGCATAAATTTCGATTGACGCNGGCTGACCCTGAACAACCGCAGTTCTTTTAGCAAAATTTAGGAGCGAAACTGCNTGGCGTACCTGTGCACTAAATGTTCTAGACTCTAAATTACCGACATTAGGAAAAACGAGAATGCTTGCTAAACCAATAAGCGTAAGAACCAAAATAATCTCAAGAAGCGTGAATCCAGCGCTTCGGGAGTGTGGATGCTTCGAGATGCTCTTATTGGAGGCCAACGTCAGCGTNATCACCTTCACCACCCCGCTCTCCATCAGGACCATAAGAGACTAATGTGAATTGTCTACCGTCGGATTCATAGACATATTCATATCCCCATGGGTCTAAAGGTACTTCCCTACGCAGATAAGGCCCGTTCCACGAAGCCCTGCTTAAACTATTTTCTCTCAAACCATCCAGAGAGTCCGGATATTCGCCTACGTCAAGCCGATGTGTATCCAGAGCGGCCTCAAGGGCTGCGATCTGTGATANAGCAGCATCACGCTGGGCCCCAGCTTGNTGATTAAATATGTTTGGGGCAACCATGACAGCCAACATACCGATGATTGCCATAACTACCAAAATTTCTATTAAGGTAAACCCTTTGCTCAAATGGAAATCATTGTTATAAAGTTTTTTTCGTAACATAAATTTACCCTCAGAGGTGTGTTACTAAAATATCAGCAATTGTGAGATAGCTTAACCTCAGATATTTGCTTCTTCAAAAAGGCCAGACGCTAATTCAAAACGGTCTAGAATATCTGAATACTGGCTTCCAGCTTGATCATTTAGGTCAATAATTTCTGGTCTAAGAACTATAAATAGCTCCCTTCTTTCTAGATTGTCCTGCTGGTAAGAAAATAAGTTACCTAANCCCGGNACTCGATTAAGCAAAGGCACTCCGGTGTTAAGGGCCTCCGTATCCGTCTGAATTAGGCCTCCNAGGACAATGTTTTCTCCATTTTTCACTACAACTGTAGTCGTGATTTCTTGATTGTTAAAAACTGGGTTATTGTTAATGCCAGATGCACTATTATCAACTGAACGAAGCGTTTGGTTAATTATTAAGTTGACCACACCATCTTCATTAATCTGAGGTGTTATCAATAACCCAATACCAGTGTCGCGATATTGAATATTAGTCGTAGATAAGCCTCCAGCACTTATGGACTCTCCTGCCTCAACAGGCACTTCGGCGCCAATTTGTATCTCCCCTTCCTGATTATTCCCTACAGTGAGCGAAGGTCGAGCCAACAACTGTACTTCATTATTTTGTGCGATCGCCTCGAGAGTAGCGTCAACCCTTGCCGAGCCATCAATAAAGCTTCTCGTAAACATCAAACCATTAAGGTTAGGAGCAAAGTCAGTCATCGTGTTACTCGAAATAGGATTGAGAGTGTTACCCGCAACTCGGCTCCAATCGACACCGAAACGAGTATCATCTGTTAATGTTATCTGCGCGATAACAGCATTAACCATTACCTGCAGCGGCACAACATCCAACTGACTAATAGTTGTCAATAACTGTCTATAGTCTCTTGCAGTAGAACGAATCAAGAGGCTGTTCGTTGCTTCGTCAGCAACAATTTTAACAGTCAGATTTGCCGAAACAGCAGCGGTTGTCGGCCCTACCGTAATATTTGGGGGCGACTGCTCTGTCTCTGTGGATACAGCTTGATCAGCCTCGCCGGCCAGAGTGCTCGAAATGCTTGAAGGTTCTGCGCGCGCAACATCGGGGGGTGAAAAAACATCATCATCTTCTTCAAAAACTGTAGAGAGGGTTTCTGCTAACTCGATAGCATCCAGGTTTTTCACCTTATACATGAATAGTTGTTCAACTTGTTCTTGGCTATCTGCATCAAGAATTTGGACCCATCTAGTGATTTCTTCAAAGCCTCTGGCAGCAGGAGCTGTAACCAACAAGGCGTTAATACGTTCAATACCCCGTACTTGGTAAGAAGGACTAGCGCCCTCTATTAGGCTAAGGATTTCGGTTAGCTCGTCAGCTACCTCGCTAGCGTTCGCATTACTTAACCGGTAAAGGTGTATTCCTTGATTCGAGAACGGATCCGCATCGATCAGCGTCAGTAACTCATTTGCACGCTGCAGTAGGAAGTCTGAGGCTGTAATCATCAGTAAGTCCCGGGCTCCAAGCTGACTCACACTTCCCTCTGGCGCTAAGAAAGGCTCAAGAGTCTGAACGGCAGTGTCTGCAGAAACATAAGCTAAAGGTGTGACTTGCATAACCTCCGCCCTTCCCTCATCAGTTACAGAATTAGGGCCAACAATATCAGGTGGTATCTCAGAATTTATTCTGCGAGCGTTGTAAACATCTCCGACACGTTCCAGAAAGACGCCAGCATCTCTTGTTAATAACCTAATTAATGGCCAGATGTCATCTCTTTGCAAAGGCCTTTCAGGAGAGGTTCTGATACTGATTCGGTTGTCTATTGATGGGTCGATAAGTATAGATATGTCCAATGTATCCGCAAGTTGCTCAAGGACAAGTCTTAAGTCCGCCTGCTCATAATTTAATTCGACTATATCCGGCTCATCAACATTTAAAGGTGTTGGTACCGGTTCCGAAAACCCTGAGTATGTGAACGATTGTCCATCACGATTTATCTCGTCAATTATGCTTTGAGATCCGACGGAGTCTACTATAGAAATTACGGGAATATCTTCTAAGTTATTTGACGATAATTCACTAGTTGTTTGATCCGGCTCTGAATAGATTTCAGGTGAGGACACTTGTTCAGGGTTCGTGCCAAGAACCGCGCAAGACTGTAATGTTACAAGCCCTATTATGCGTAAGGTTAATTTAGCCAACTCACAACTGGGAACTTTGTTTTCATTCCTAACTACTATCACTTTACTCTCCAAATCTAAAAATCCACTGCATTCATGCTAAAGACTGCCGAGAGCATTGTGATCGTGATGCCCCCAACCGCTATAGCAAGAAAAATTATTAAAGCCGGCTGCAATGCTGAAACGATAGCCGACATCTGATTACGCACAAAGTTGTCAAAAGTATCTGCTGATTTCAGCAATATAGTGGAGGTTCGACCAGACTCTTCTCCTACCGCAACCAGTTGATGCAGAAGGACCGGGAAAATTCCTGTCTTTTCCAGAGAAAGGCCTAAGCCAGCTCCTCCACGAACATCTTCCTCTACCTGATCCAGTTGGCTTACTAAAAATGAATTTAGAATGACCTCTTTCGAAACTATCAATCCTCGAATTAAAGGTATACCTGCCCCCAAAAGAGCGCCTAAAGTTCTAGCAAATATAGCGCTCTCTTTGTACAAAATAAGCGCCCCTATTAATGGCAAGGACAAAAGGAATTCATCCTTACGCATTTTACTATGGTTGTCGTGATCTAAGCGTTGCCAAAAAATGATCGCCAATGCAACCGCTAATATCATGAAAATGCCATACGCCTGAATGAACCCGCTTAAATTAAGCAAGAAGGCGGCTGAAGACGGAATCTCCGAGCCAGAGTCCTCAAACATGACTGCGAACTGCGGCACAACAAAGACTAGAAGAAGAAGCACAGAAATTATTCCAGTTGCGAGCAATACAACTGGATAAATCATCGCAGAAATAATCTCTTGACGAGTCTTAGCGCTAGTCTCTAAAAACTCGGCTAGGTCAGGCAAAAGTTCGTGCAAAATGCCGCCCTCTTCTCCTGCTCTGATAATGTTTATATACATTTTTGAGAAAACTGTGGGGTGCGCTTCCATGGCATTAGCGAGACTTTTACCTTCTTTTAAATCACCTAACAAATTTAGCACTAAATTCTTCATTGCCGAAGACTCAGTAATTCCATCGAGAAGTCGAAGAGCTCTATCAAGGGGTATCCTAGCTTCGACTAGTGTGCACAAGCCATTTGTAAAATCTAATAGGTCTCTGTTAGAGATTTTTTTGCGACGAGTGGATTCTTGGCTCTTTTTGGATTTCCCAATTTTAATAGGCGTCAGCTTCCTGCCCTTTAATATCCTAATCGCCTCTCTTTCAGATTCGGCATTAACCTGGCCAATCTGAATCTTCCCTTGGCTATCAAATGCCTGATATTTGAAAAATGTCAGATTCATGCGGACCTCGTTACCCGGACAATTTCTTCTGGAGTGGTAAGTCCAGCTTTTAATTTTTCTAACGCATCCTCTCTAAGAGTCTGCATACCCTCGGTAATTGCTTGATCTCTAATCACGTTTGCGTCAGCATCATTAGCGATGTGATGACGAATTGCATCACTCATCAATAAAAGCTCATAAAGTCCGACCCTACCTTTATAACCAGTATTGCCGCAACGCTCACAACCCGGCCCTCGCCTTATATTAGGACATGCCCCGGTTTGAATACCGAGTACTGAAGCCTCATCTTGGGTGATGTCTACTGATTCTGAGCAATTGGTACAAACTCTTCTAACTAGACGCTGTGCTTGTATAGCTAGCAAGCTGGAACTGATTAAATATCCCTCAA
>PAWK01000027.1 GCA_002714195.1 Gammaproteobacteria bacterium
TCGTTATGGAGTAATAGCTGGCGAGGAGGAAAGCCCGGGAATCTTTCGAATCAGCGATATGGTTGAAAAGCCATCTGCTGAGGCCGCGCCAAGTAACTTGGCGATAACTGGCAGATATGTTTTAACACCGGATATATTCTCGATTCTTGAAAAGACCCCACCTGGTAAAAATGGTGAAATGCAGATCACGGATGCATTGCTTGCGCAAGCCAAGGAAGGGAGAGTTATAGGCTATTGCTTTAAGGGTAAGCGTTTTGATTGTGGGAGTGTTGATGGATTCATGGAAGCGACTAATTTTGTTTTTTCTGAGTAGTATTGATGACTAGCGACATGAATTGCTTTAAAGCTTATGACGTGCGGGGGCGAGTGCCAGAGGAGCTGAATGTCGATATCGCATATCGTATTGGTCGTGCTTTCGCTGAATTCCTCTCGCCTAAAACTGTTGTTGTCGGCTACGATATTCGTCTGACCAGCCGCGAGCTAAATAACGCTCTATCTAGGGGGCTTAAGGACTCTGGGGTGGACGTAGTAGATATTGGTTTGTGTGGTACCGAAGAAATATATTTTGCAACGTCACATTTAAAAGTAGACGGTGGCATTATCGTTACGGCAAGTCATAATCCAAGAAATTACAATGGAATGAAGTTTGTTCGTAAAAATTCAGTGCCAATTAGCGGTGATACGGGGTTAAGTAAAATTAGGTCTATAGCGGAATCTAATTTATTTAAGGAATCAGCGACAAAAGGTAATCTGTCGTCAGCAGATTTAAAGGACGCTTATGTAAAGCATCTACTGAATTACATTGATCTTAGTCAACTTGAACCGATTCGAGTTGTTTGTAATGCGGGGAATGGTGGCGCAGGACTCGTGATAGACTTACTGGAGAAGATTCTACCTATTGAATTCGTAAAAATTCACCATGAACCAAATGGAGAGTTTCCAAATGGGGTCCCGAACCCGTTACTAGAGGAAAATCGCTTGCCCACTGTTCAGGCGATAAAGGATAGTAACGCTCACCTTGGAATAGCCTGGGATGGAGACTTTGATCGTTGCTTCTTTTTCGATGAGTCAGGCAGATTTATCGAAGGCTACTACATAGTAGGGCTCCTTGCTCAATCATTCTTATCGAACTCGTCAGGCTCGAAAATAGTCCACGACCCACGACTTACTTGGAATACGATCGCGATAACCGAAAGTTTTGGTGGTCAGGCAGTTTGCTGCAAAACAGGGCATGCGTTCATGAAGGAGCGCATGAGGAGCGAAGATGCTATTTATGGAGGAGAGATGAGTGCTCATCACTACTTTAAAGATTTCTTTTATTGCGACAGTGGCATGATACCCTGGCTCTTGGTAATTCAGATGATGGCAAAACAAGGGAAGTCACTTTCAGAGCTAGTAGATCAGTACATGATCGCGTTTCCAGCAAGTGGAGAGATTAATACAGTCGTCGAAGATCCAGAAAGTTTGATTGCTAGGATTGAGACTTGTTATAAACCGCTTGCGGTTTCAATAGACTATATAGATGGTCTATCAATGAGCTTTGACCATTGGAGGTTTAATATAAGAAAGTCAAACACTGAACCAGTCATTAGGTTAAATGTTGAGTCTAGAGGTAACGCTGAGCTGATGAAAGAAAAAACAGATGAACTTCTTAAATTTATAAATCCGTCATGAATAATTCTGATTTAACGGGCTTAAGTAAATGAAACCTAAAGAAGGCTATGGGTTTTGAAAAGTAAGCAAATGCGGCTGGCACGCGCATATTAATAACCGATTCATTTGATTTTCTGAGATCCGCCCTTTTTGAGAAGCCTTATTAGGTTTTCTGTAGATGAATCTAGCTCTGCAGAGGAGTTTCTTGAAGTCAGCCTTCCATAGACAGTTTTTGATACAATTTTTCCGAGTTCAACGCCCCATTGATCAAAAGCATTGATGTTCCATAAAATGCTCTGAACAAAAGTCTTGTGCTCGTATAGTGCAATCAGATTTCCCAAGTTGAAGGGGTCAAGCTGATCGATCACCAACGTATTGCTGGGTTTATTCCCAGTAGTATTTTTATGCCCCTCCTGATTTTCATGCGACCCTTCCATAAGGGATAGACTTTGACTCAAACAATTGGCCAGGAGATGATTGTGTCTTTCATTATGGTTAATGCTCCTGCTGGCGGTTTTAGCTACCACCATAAAATCTATAGGGACAAATTGAGTGCCTTGGTGTAGCAGCTGGAAAAACGAATGCTGACTATTTGTGCCGACTGTTCCCCACACGATCTCTCCCGTCCTTGTCAAAACAGGCTCGTTATCCTTTGTTATATTTTTCCCTAAACTCTCCATACAGAGTTGTTGGAGATAAAAAGGCAGTTCCCTTAACCGATGACTGTATGGAACGACAGCGTGGCTACAACAATTAAAAAACGCACCGTACCAAACCGTTATTAATGCCATTATTACAGGCATGTTCATTTCTGGGTCGTTTTCTACAAAATGTCTGTCCATAGAATGTGCGCCAGCAAGAAAATCAACAAAGTTATCCATGCCCACAGAGATTGCTATAGGGAGCCCAACTGCAGACCAGACTGAATACCTGCCGCCGACCCAGTCCCAAATGGGGAAAATGTTCTCTTTTGCCACGCCAAAATTGGCTGCGCCAGATAGGTTGCTGGTTATCGCTATGAAATGCTTGTCAATTGCATCGCTCGATTTAGACGATGCTATCAGCCACTTTTTTGCAAAAGATGCATTNNGCTCAGTCTCTAAAGTGCCGAAGGATTTAGAGGCNATAATAAAGAGAGTAGTTTCAGGNTTTAGCATCTCTATCACGTCATCAAAGTGGGAAGGGTCTAGGTTCGATACGAAATGCATATTTAAGTCACTAACTTTGAAGTCAGTTAAGGCATCGCANACGANTAACGGTCCTAAATCAGAACCACCAATTCCTATATTTACGATGTCTTTAATCTTTTGACCCGTAAATCCTTTCCATTCTCCAGAATGTATGCTNGAGACCNCCTTCTCCATTTTTTTGAGGCANTCGGTAATTTCACTGTTTGGGTTTTCCTTGGCTGGTATGCGNAAGGCAGTGTGTGAAGCTGATCGGTCTTCCGAGGTATTGATCTTCTCGCCTTNAAACATAGCAGTNACAGATTCTNCGAGGCGCATATCTTCTGCTAGCTCAAATAGAACTTGAAGTGTTTCCTTATCCAGCAGATTTTTAGAGTAATCTAAAGTCAAATTGTCATGCTTCAAGGAAAAGTGAGAAAAACGACTTGGATCGTTAAACAGATTGACGAGTCTGAACTCTTCTTTTTTGAAAGACCTGCTTAATTTTATGAGTTTTTCCCAGGCTTTGGAATGCGTAGGGCTAGTGATTTGGGTCATGGCTCTTGTCAATTTCCCGTTACAGGTTCTTGTTTAACTGGGCTTGTTTTGGGTTTTCTTAAAAGAGCCATCCATCCATCGTTCTTTACAATTTTGTAACAGTCTAGAAACGGCTGATAGTGNTGTACGACTATGTTGTTGCTATACTCCTCCGAGCCAAAGTTTTCAGGTATTTCCTCTTTCGGATAATAAGCAGTTCCAAAAAGCCAATCTAGAAAATTAANTTCCGCNGAGAAATTCTTGTCAATTGCATCTGGATGATTTGAATGATGCCAGCGGTGNAATTTNGGNTTACTCATNACNTAGCCCAACCANTGNGGNTCTCTGATATTNCCATGNCCGTATCTGCCCCAAAAATCATTGANNGAGANAAAAAGNAAAACTATGCCAGGATCTGGTTGGAAGTANGTNACAAGCATNAGATANGGTGCNGCNAATANTGTCTTGTCAATAATNTGAAATCTGCTNGTNGAAAAAGAATCNANTTTAACCGAACTNTGATGNACNCGATGAAANTGCCAAAGNAANGGNACNTTGTGGCANGCGAAGTGAGCAACGTAAAAAGTTACATGACCGAACATTAGAACCGCGATAAAATTCAATAACCAGGGGGCATTAGTAAGTGCGCCGCGGAGATAGGGCCCTTGCCCCCCATGATTTAGTGAATACGCAACCAACCAAGATATGAGAGCAGCATTTAACATTGACCATAAGTGGACCCGATGATAAGTGTGAATTAGATCGTTGATAATTCCTGGTCGAATTAACTGTTGCCCTTTTAGAGGTACTATTCTCTCAATAATAGGGATTAGCCAGATCCAGCCGTAAAGCGAGAGCATCTGAAACCACTCTTGTGTTGCAGGAGATATCGTCACTTGTAAATTTTTCGGTGTCTTAACCCAAAGGAAGTTGTGCAGGCTCTTAGCCCCCTCTCGGTATTGAATCAAAAAATTGAATCTGAGTAAAATTTTCCGGTATCTGTTTGTCTTTTCTATAAGCTTTTCTTGAAAGAAATACTTTCCGATTAGTTACTGTTGAACCTGCTGTGTTTTTTTTGTAGCATCCCCGCCGTGTTGTGGTCTAATATGAAGATTGAAGCCGCTATAGCTCAGCCGTGGTAGAGCAGCTGATTTGTAATCAGCAGGTCCCGAGTTCGACTCTTGGTGGCGGCACCAGAACATAAAGGGGAACAAAACAGTTTTGTTCTCCTTTTTTTTTGCTGAGTTATTCATGCCTAATTTGCTTTTAATTGCTTTTGCACTATGCTGGAAGAAATAGACTGGATGGGACGGAAGTCGTTTCTATTTTTAAAACCAAATCAGGTCATTATGATCGAGAAAGTTATCTTTGCGATATGAGTGAGTTATGAATANTGATTCTCGAATAGTTTTCTGGGGAGTGGGCACANCTAGAACGCTGCGACCAATCTGGGTAGCAGAAGAATTGGGGTTAACTTATGAACTAAATCCCATTGGTCCCAGGACAGGAGAGACTCTGACTAAAGAATACAGAAAACTAAACCCAAAACTTAAAGTTCCATTTTGTGAGGATGGCGACTTTAAACTTTCCGAGAGTNTGGCTATTTGNCGGTATTTAATTAGCTCTTACGGCACTAACTCCACGCTGATGAAGCCACAATCATATAAAGATTCAGCGANGGAAGATGAATGGTTAAGTTATATCTATGGGGAATTAGATGAAACAAGCCTATACGTGATGCGCAGACATCAGGGTTTGCCGGATGTGTATGGCGAAGCACCTGTAGCTGTGGACGCAGCGCGCAAATATGCGATGAGGCATATAGAAGTAATTGAGGCATACCTAAAGGGCCGGACTTACTTGCTGGCTGAGACTTTTGGTCTCGCAGATATATTCCTCATAACGTGCCTTAACTGGGCAGAAAGCTATGGAATAGGTTTGCCAGATGGCTTAGGGAAGTATAGGGGTAGAATAATCCAAAGAGAGCAATATAAATCCGCAATCAAGAAAAATCAGAAAAGTTGGAGTTAAGGAAGGGAGTAAAATAATGGGTCCACTCAGCGGCATTAAGGTTTTAGATCTAACTAGCATGGTTTCCGGTCCACTTGCAGCAACTATATTGGCCGATCAAGGAGCTGATGTCATAAAGATAGAGCCGGTTCATGGAGAGCAACTTCGCCACTTGGGTGAGCCGCACAACGGTGTGCCNGCATCTTTTTTTTCGTGTAATCGCAACAAAAAGTCACTGGCAGTTGATCTTAAAAAAGAAGCAGGGAAGCAGATACTTTGGAAATTAATCGATTCAGCAGACGTTTTACTCCAAAATTTTAGGCCTGGCGCGATGGCTCGCATGGGATTTTCTGAGTCAGAGGTTCGACAGAAAAATAAGGAAATAATCTACGTATCTATTAGTGGTTTTGGCGACAAAGGCCCCTATGCTCACAAGCGGGTATACGACCCAATTATTCAGGGCCTATCTGGTGCAACGGATATACAAGCGGATAGAAAGACTGGACGTCCCAATATGTTTAGAATCATTTTAGCCGACAAGGTTTCGGCTATGACGGCCGCACAAGCGATTAGCAGCGCATTGTTCCATCGCGAAAGAAGTGGAGAAGGGCAACATATAGAGCTGTCAATGCTAGATGCAACCGTCGCGTTTTTTTGGCCCGAGGGAATGACAGGACTTACTTTTGCTGAAAAAGAGACTGACGTGAAAAAAACATTTTCCTCAATTGATCTTATTTATGAAACTAAGGATGGTTATATAACAATCAGTGTGATTTCGGATAAAGAGTGGAATGGTATCTGTAAGGTTTTAAAATGTGAGGAGCTGATCAAAGATGAGCGATTTGCAACATCCAGNGCACGAAGGCAGCATGCGGATGAGCGGAGATCCGTAATAGGAGAGATGGTAGAGAAATGGACGAGTGAGGAATTGCTTAAAAGTCTTGATANGAACGATGTGCCTTGCGCTCCACTTCTTAGTCGAACGGAGCTAATGGATCATCCTCAAATAACTGAGAGTCAAACTATTCAGAGATTAGTTTTCGAAGGGTTTGGAGAAGTTCGACAAGCGAGGCCAGCGGCAAGATTTCAGTTAACTGAGAGTGAAATTCGNTTGCCAGCACCAAAGTTGGGACAGCACAGCGCAGAGGTTTTGACTTCGCTCGGTTTCGATCAAGAAGCAATCGGTGAATTGATTGCAACGAAAACGATATGCCAGACTGCTTAATGGCTTAATTCATTCTCGAAACACTCTACTGCCTGTATATAATAACTCACCGTTGGCATCACAGATTTTACCAGCNTCGGTTTTGCAGGTCCTGTATCGGGCCTCAACTTTATCGTTTGAAATAAAAGTTAATTCGAGTGATGCAGTGCCGGGTCCTATAACTTGGTCTAAAGTAGCCTTATTGCCGATTCTTCCTCCATAATATGCTTTCCATGATGTTCCGTCCTGCTTTAGCTCGAGGTAGAGCAGACCTTCTAAACTTTCATGTAAAGAATAAAAAGATAAACCACTATCGTCTTGCCATACGCCATTGTACGTCCCTGCGGAAGTTTGGAAGTTTTTGGGTGTTATCGTTAATTTATATTGCACACTTGGCACTGTAGTCGCACCTAAAACCGGGGCAACAAAGATCACAAAAGTACCGTTATTCTCTATNGAAACCGTCCGCTCTACAGGGTTTCCTTCTGAGGGGCTAAGCGCTTCTTGAAAAATAATATAACTATTGCGAGGCTCTTGTATGGCGACCAGCCACTGATGCTCTGCGTTTTTCGAGTTGGGAGATTCAAAGCGCAGGTTGAAATTTTCGGTGGAGCTAACATCGAGTTTAAAATAGTCCCAATCTTCTTTATTGGATAACCTACCTGTCATTGCTATACCAGAATTTAAGGTATCAGCCGACGCTTCAGAGTTGTTATTTTCCGACTCTGAATCAGCAATCGCTTTGAAATGCAAAACTGCTATCAACACAACAACAAGTTTCTTCAAGATATCACCACTCCAACTAACGCTTAACTTCAATGATCAAATTATCGATAACATAATACACACGATTTATTGTATACCTAGAGCTTAAATTTTATCTAGCTTTTGTCAAAGAGGCCTTGACTGACTTGTAGTCAATTCATGATTCAATTATGCTTCCGTCCCTTATAAATAACCAAAAAGTTTTACTAATTATGTTAGACGANAACCAAATTCGCGAGTTAGTCTCAACCTATGGNCCNGCAGTTAATCAGGGAAGAACCATCAAGCAGATAATTGCTGATGGTGACCTCCCNCGNTTGTCTGGCTGCTCAATCCTCGAAGGCAAGGTATCNGATTCNGTGTTTTCAGAAACATTACNCTCAAGAGNNGNGACACCAATTCGTCTAATGTTCCGAAATAACNGNATTTCGACACATGATGTTAATAGGGGAGCAATTCCTTTTAANGACCAAGTGCTAGCTTTCAATCATGATCANATGCTTCGGCTNGTAAAGGATATCCTNGGATCTTCACAATATGAGGTTCAAGGGTTGCACCCNAGCTCAACTGTAATTCCAGCTGAGAACCTCAATTTAATAATGTTGGAGAACGTACTGCGCTTATATATGGCTGAAAGTTCTACCTCAACTTCACTCTATCAACACTGGGTCTCGGCTAAAGAGCGAGGGGANGAATTTCTAAGTTATGCCGGGCATAANATAGACGTAAAAGANTTACATCCTAATGGCGTGCTTCCTTACCTGATGGATACACCTAGCACAAAAGAGAAAATAGATCGGACGATTGATGCGAAGTATTTAATTGAAAGCGGTGTTTGCAGCGCAGAGCAATATACTCAAATTAGGAATTCTTCGATAATGGCATTCGGAGTAGTTTCCAATTACTTGCATACAAAAGGNATGGTGCTTGTGGACACGAAAACCGAACACGGTATTAACACGTCAGGTGCAATAGTTTCTGCGGATGAGCTTTATACGATGGATTCATCGAGATTTTGGAAGTTAGACGGAGATGGCAAGTTGGTTACAAGAGATGGTAAGCCGGCTTCGTTTTCTAAAGAGTTCGCTCGAGGAATGGTTAAAGAGAAAAACCAACAATTTNACGAGGATCAGTCTAACGAAATTGCGGTAAGGTATATCCAAGGACTGCAGCATCTCACCGGTGAANAGTTNGAGCCAGATTTGAGGAGCAGAGATGAGAGGATTGTCGATTCAACCAATCTTATTCTGGATGCGTTNCTTTAAGCGGATTTTTCTTTAGTGTATTGTTTGTTCCGGTTTGCGCTTCTCGCTCGCAGCTGGAGCCGAGATTTTTGACTCTTGAGACACATAGGATCTTGTGGTGACAGGACTAGCCAAATAATTATTCAACTTTTCGAGAAAATCAGCCATATGCTCAGTTCTATAATGTTCTTGAAGGCAGTCTGCATTTTGCCACTCTTGAAGCAATATTATTTGGCAAGAATCGGTGATACCCTCATAGTATTCATAACTTAGACAGCCATGTTCTTTGCGACACAAACGCACCATCTCTTTCATAAGACTCATAACCGACTCTTTATTGTCTGGATTCAACTGAAAAGTGCTCTGAACCATTATCATGCTTAAGACTGCTCCTAGATTTTTTTACATCATATACAGATATAGGGTCGAACATCAATTATTCAACGCTAAAAACTCGGCATTCGATAAAATTAAACAGAACTATCAACAGAACGGTTCAATTCNCATAGTTATAAGATTCTTAAATTGCGCANTTTTCGCGTAGATTNCTGATTTGGTCACTTGTAAAACCCCATTCCTTAAGTATTTCTTCAGAATTTTCTCCAATTAAACTAGTTGAAGATTGAATGGNGCCTTGAGTGCGGCTAAATCTAGGGGCGGGCGCTGGCTGAGTGACGCCGTCAAAATTTACAAAAGTATTTCTCTCTTTGTTATGTGGGTGAGCTGGCGCTTCTTCGAGATTTAACACAGGAGCGAAACAAACATCTGTCCCCTCTAAAATNTCACACCACNGNTCCCTNCTTTTTGTTTTAAATATNGCTTCCATTTTATGCCTTTTTNGAGGCCAAGCTTCTTGATCTANCTGTTCGTCGAAAGCCTTGTCTTCAACACCACAATGTTNAAGAAGAAGCGCATAGAATTGAGGTTCCAGTGACCCCAATGATATATACTTGCCGTCGCTGCACTCGTAACTACCNTAATAAAACGCACCGCCGTCAAGTCGGTTTTTNTAACGCTCAGTAGTCCACATACCCATAGCCATCATTCCGTAAAAGCCACTAAGTAGACTTGCCGTTCCGTCGGTCATAGCAGCATCAATGACTTGCCCCTTCCCTGAAGATTGCCTCTCCAGAAGGGCCGCAAGAACGCCACTCAGCAGATACATTGCACCACCTCCAAAGTCACCAATCAAATTAAGAGGGGGAGTTGGTGGTCGGTCCGGATATCCCATAGAGCCTAAAGCCCCCGCTAGAGAGATATAGTTTATGTCGTGACCTGCTGCCTGAGAAAGCTTGCCATGTTGGCCCCATCCTGTCATTCGGCCGTATACAAGTTTCGGATTCTGTTCAAGGCATATTTCCGGACCTATACCGAGACGCTCCATTACACCGGGTCGGAATCCTTCAATGACGACATCGCATTTTCTTATTAGATTCTGAGCGATATCTATCCCGTGTGGGTCCTTGAGATCAACTGCGATTGATTTCCTACCCCGGAATAGGACATTAGCGCGATTACCGGAACCTTTCTGGTTTAAACGGTCTATTCTAATTACTTCAGCTCCCATATCNGAGAGCATCATNGCACAAAATGGCACCGGTCCAATTGCCGCCATTTCAACTATTTTAATTCCCGCTAGAGGTCCCATAAATTGTTCCTTCGAAGTTTTTCNTANCANGAAATCATAGTGTATCGGGCCAACAAAATATAGGATTTAGTCTAATGAAATTCTCTTACTAGGCTTTTTCANGATAGGCCNCGTTTCACTTTTAAATAGCGATCGATTATTCTTACAAAAAGGNTAAAGGTATACAGGTGNCGTAGAAATTATGGAATTGTTGAATAAAACGGCTTTTATCACAGGTGGAGCCTCAGGATTAGGGTTGGCAACTGCACGCAACTTTGTCACGGCCGGCGCAAATGTCTTTCTGTTTGATATGAATGAGGGCGCACTAGAGTTGGCNGCCGATGAATTCGGAGATAAAGCGAGATGGCATTCAGGNGATGTGGCNGATGAAACNGCCGTAAAAAAAGCAATTGGAACAGCTATTTCTGCTTTTGGTTCGATTCACATCAATATCAATTCTGCAGGAATCGGTGGAGCCGCTAGGACCGTTGGTCGTGAAGGGCCTATGCCTCTTGAAAAATTTGAGCACATAGTCAGAGTCAATCTAATCGGGACCTTTAATGTACTTCGGTTGTGCGCAGAGGCTATGCAAGTTAATGAGCCGCAAACCGAAGATCAAGAGAGGGGTGTCATTGTGAACGTTGCGTCTATTGCGGCCTTNGATGGTCAAACAGGTCAGGCTGGATATGCCGCAAGTAAGGGAGGTATNGTATCTATGACTTTGCCTATTGCAAGAGATTTAGCAAANAGAGGTATCAGGGTTGTTACCATAGCGCCAGGTATCTTTGAAACTCCACTTCTTGCCGGAGCTCCAGACGAAGTGAAAGAGCCACTGGTCGCAATAACGCAATTTCCTAAGAGATTAGGTAACCCAGAAGAATTTGCTGAAGAAGTAGCTCANGTTGTNAANTGTAGNTACTTAAATGGAGAAGTTATTCGCTTAGATGCAGGTATTCGAATGCCAGCAATTTAAGAGAATAAGAAAACGGTTAAACTTGAATATAGAACAGAGCATTTATCGAGGAAATTTTGAATGAGTGAAGCATATATTGTAGGTGCGATTAGGACGGCAACAGGAAGAAAGAAAGGAAGACTAAGNGGNCTTCATCCAGTTGATATGGGCGCCATTGTCGTTGACGANTTGTTAGATCAAACAGGAGTGCCGTCNAATGAAGTTGATGATGTTATTTTTGGAGTTGTAAGTCAGATCGGAGCTCAGGCAGGTAATCTCGGCCGTAATGTTGCAATGTCTTCCAAACTACATTTGGAAGTACCAGGAACTACGGTGGATCGACAGTGTGGGTCATCACTGCAAGCCATCCAATTCGGCGCACAGGCCGTAATGTCAGGCACTCAGGATGTCGTGATTTGTGGTGGGGTTGAGGCGATGAGTACAGTCGAGATTGGTTCAAACATTCGAGACGGACTAGAGCATGGCAGAGGAACTCCGAAGGGTGAGAGATTAGAGCTGCAGTATCCAGGTATTCAGTTCTCGCAGTTTGATGGTGCAGAGTTGCTCGCAGAGAAATATGAGATTAGTAGAGGTGAACTTGATGCTTTCGGACTCAAGAGTCATCAAAAGGCATCTTGGGCAACGGATAATGGACTTTTTGAAAAGGAAGTAGTGCCCTTGAATATAAAACTTGAAGATGGGACTGCTGATGTTCATAAGATTGATGAGGGCATTCGCTTTGATGCTTCTCTGGAGAATATGCAGGGACTTAATTCCTTGAGAGAGGGAGGAGTTATCACTGCTGGAACAGCGAGTCAAATTAGTGATGGAGCTGCTGCAGTTATGGTCGCAAATCGAGATGCTATTGAAAAATATAATCTGCCGGTTCGCGCTAAAATTCATTCTTTGGCTGTGGTCGGCTCTGATCCAGTGATGATGTTAGAGGGTCCAATTCCGGCGAGTAAAAAAGTGCTAGAAAGAGCAGGACTGGGAATTGATGACATAGACTTGTATGAGATCAATGAGGCTTTTGGTTCAGTGCCCCTCGCATGGGCAAAAGCTATGAATGCCGATGAAGAGAAGCTAAATGTCAATGGTGGTGCGCAGGCCTTGGGACACCCGTTGGGAGGCACAGGCGCAAAATTGATGACAACCCTCGTTAATGAGCTAGAGCGCAGATCTGCTCGATATGGACTTGTCGCAATTTGCGAGGGTGGTGGCACTGCAAATGCAATGATCATTGAGCGAATTGATCAACTACCTTCTAGATGAGGCAATTATGTTATTAGAAAAAGAGCAGTCGCCTTGGATGGATGAAGAACTCTCCATCATGCGAGGCGCGGTGCGCAAATTTATTGAAAAGGAATTCTCACCAGTTACAAAAAAATGGGAAGATCAAGGCTTTGTTGATCGAGATGCTTGGTTAAAAGCGGGAGAGTCCGGATTACTTTGCGCATCGATTCCCGAAAAATGGGGTGGCGGGGGTGGTAATTTTAAGCACGAAATGGTCCTTGTCGAGGAGTTAGCCTACGCTCATGTAACTGGGTTTGGTAATGGAGTGCATTCGGGAATAGTTGCTCATTACATCAACTCATACGGAACTGAGGAGCAAAAGGCGAAGTGGTTGCCAAAGATGGCTACTGGTGAAATTGTCTCTGCTATTGCGATGTCTGAGCCAGGAACGGGCTCCGATCTGCAATCAGTAGCAACCACGGCGATAAAGAACGGGAGCGGTGAATATCGATTAAATGGGCAAAAGACCTTTATAACGAATGGCATGACGGCTAACTTGATCTGTGTTGTTGCAAAAACCGATCCTAGTGAAGCAGCTAAAGGCGTGTCACTCATAATGCTTGAAACAGAAAATGTTGAAGAAGCGGGTAGCTTTAAGCGAGGTCGCAATTTAGAAAAGTTAGGTATGAAGGCACAAGACACCGCAGAATTATTTTTTGACGATGTCGCGGTGCCCTCAGAAAATCTCTTAGGCANCAGTGAAGGAAAAGGTTTCATACAGTTGATGGAGCAACTGCCGCAAGAGCGTTTGATTATTGCTGCNGGTGCTTGCGCTGTTATAGAGTCGGCNTTGCAGATTACTTCAGATTACGTCAAAGAGCGTAAAGCGTTTGGAAAGAGGATTCTGGACTTTCAAAATACGCAATTCAAGTTAGCCGAGCGNTTTACTGAAGCAAAGCTTGCTCGAACTTTCGTAGATCAATGTGCTGTGCAACTCTCCGATGGCAAATTGGACGGAGCAACGGCTGCTATGGCCAAATGGTGGACTACTCAAAAGCAATGCGAAATTATTGATGAGTGTCTCCAGTTTTTTGGTGGTTACGGTTACATGATGGAATATCCAATCGCGAAAATGTATGCCGATAGCCGNGTGCAAAAAATCTATGGTGGCAGCAACGAGATCATGAAGATGCTTATTGCAAGAGAGATTTAGTGCATCTTTGCTGATCTCTTTTTTCGATTATCTTAAATCTGGTAGTTGATAACCCTCTTCATCTAGTTGTGCTCTTATCGCTTTCTTATCGATTTTTCCTGTTGAAGTTAAGGGTATATTTGTTGCCTCAATGATTTCATCAGGAAGCTGCCATTTCGCAAAAATACTGCTGCAATGGTNGATCACGGCCTCTGGATTGAGCTCAGAACCTTCGCTCATTATNACNAAGGCAACTGGGCGTTCATCCCATTTTGGATGCGGTCGAGCTACCACAGCCGCCTGTGCGACGCCTGGCATGGCAACGATATGGTTTTCNAGATCAACCGATGATATCCATTCCCCGCCAGATTTAATAAGNTCTTTTGATCTATCCGCGATCATGACGTACTTTTGGGAATCGATTTTTGCAACATCGCCAGTTACCAGCCATCCCTCATGAAATTTATCTGGTTGTGGATCATTATAATATTCGGATGCGATCCATGGNCCCTTTATGCAAAGCTCACCAACTGCCTCACCATCGTGGGGTAGCGCGTTCCAGTTTTCGTCAAANATTTCGATGTCTAGGCTTGGCATGGCAAGACCGGCTTTAGCGATGTTCTCAAATTGCTCGTCTTCAGTAGTGCCAAGATGTGAGCGTTTCGCTACTTTCCGAGAAACAGTTCCAAGCGGATTCGTCTCGGTCATCCCCCATCCTTGAATCATTTCGACAGCATAACTTTCCCAGTACCAGCGCATCATCTCAACCGGCGGAGCAGATCCGCCGCAAGTGAGTCGGCCAAGTTTGCTTAGGTCATACTTACTNTGATTAGCTTCAAGCTCTGCTCGAACGCCCTGCCAAATTGTTGGNACTCCTGCTGAAATTGTCACTTCCTCGTTCTGCATTAAATTCAGGAACACGTCAGGAACCATGAAGCGGTGAGGCATCACTTGCTTGCAGCCTAGCATAGAGGCAGCATACGGTAGCCCCCACCCCATTGCATGGAACATTGGTACAATTCCAAGAAGAGAATCTAGGCTAGATAGGCCCAGAGCATCGGGTAAAGACTCTACAAGAGTATGCAGNTATGTTGATCGGTTTGTATACATGACACCTTTTGGCTTACCGGTAGTGCCAGAGGTGTAACAAAGGCCCATAGGTGCTGTTTCATCGATATCCGGCCAGTCATAACTCTCAGGTTGATCTTTAATGAAATCATCATAATCAATCTGATTCTCAAATGAACTTTCTCCGTTTTCACCGTGTCTACAAATTACTAATAGTTCGACACATGGAATTTTCCCCCACAGCGGTTCTAGGAGTGGCAANAGATCTTCATCAGCGAAGATAACTTTATCTTCCGCATGATTTATTATGTATTCCAAGTCAGCAGGGGATAGTCTGATATTCAAAGTATGTAAGACGGAGCCCATTGAAGGCACTCCTTGATAAAGCTCCAAATGGTAATAGTTATTCCACATAAAGCTGCCAACTCGATCTCCGATCTTGATGCCGTGAGCGTGCAAAGCGTTAGCAACTTGATTTGCCCTAGCCCAGGTTTTTCCTAAGGTCTGTCNATGAGTCCCGTTAGCTTGCTGAGTGACGACTTCGACCTCTGGATCTAAGAGGGCGCCACGGCCCAAGATACGTGACATCAGTAGAGGTGTATTCTGCATGGTCATGGATTATTCCCCCATATTTTGGACAAGTTCTGCATTTAAAGCGGAAGAGGAGCATATCGGATAATTAGGTGGATGATCAAATCGGAAATTTGCCCTTAAGCCTGAAATATTTTACGTGGAGAGATAAAGTCTGAGTATTCTTATTGTTATCTGGTTGGCTTTGAGCTAGACAGCCTCAAAAGGTAGGTTTATTCTCTTTGATCTTTGTATTTTGAATGGGGAAGAAGATGATCAGTGCGCTAGAGCATCCAAAAAAGACGGTTTCTGTACACGGCAAGACAATGAGCTACGTAGAAATGGGGGAAGGGGACCCAATAATATTTCAGCATGGAAATCCGACTTCATCTTATTTATGGCGAAATATAATGCCCCACCTTTCTGATCAGGGTCGTTGCATTGCTATCGATCTGATTGGTATGGGTGATTCTGACAAGTTGGAAAATTCAGGGCCTGATCGATATACCCTTTTGGAACACCGCACTTATTTGGATGCTGCTCTTGATGCTATTGGTGTNGATAATAATGTGACATTTGTGATTCACGACTGGGGCTCGGCTTTAGGTTTTGATTGGGCTAACCGACATAGAGAATCCGTGATGGGCATCGCTTACATGGAGGCTATTGTGATGCCGGTTACTTGGTCTCAATGGCCAGAAGCTGCTCGAGGTGTTTTTCAGGGGTTTAGATCTCCAGCTGGAGAAGAAATGGTTCTCGATAAAAATGTCTTTGTCGAAAAAGTTCTTCCTGGCTCTATTCTTCGCAGTTTGTCTGAGGAAGAAATGAATGTTTATAGAAAACCATTTGTTGATGAGGGAGAAGATAGGCGTCCAACTTTGACTTGGCCTAGACAGATCCCTATCGAAGGTGAACCCGCCGAAGTTGTAGAATTGGTAGACGACTACGCTAAATGGCTTTCTCAATCCAGTGTCCCTAAATTATTTGTCAATGCGGATCCGGGGGCGATTCTGATAGGCGAGCAGAGAGAGTTTTGTCGATCTTGGCCGAATCAGAAGGAAGTCACTGTGAAAGGGAACCACTTTCTTCAAGAAGATTCTCCAGACGAGATTGGTCGAGCTATAGCGGCGTGGCTGCGAGAAGTTAAGGGTTAGGGATCATGTGCACTATGTGTCGACTCGTCAAAGTTTACTCGGCTTATGCGGTTGCAGCTTGGCTACTACTCGAAGGATTCTCTACTGCCGGTTTCACTCAGGAGTCATCCATTCGAGTCAATTTTGTTGGACACTGGCTTATAAATGATGATTTGAGTGATGATACAGATGACCAAGTAGAGGAAGCCATCGAGGCCGCTGGCGGTGAGGGAGGCCGGGGCTTCTTTAACAGACAGGAAGATTTTTATCGCGGAGGTCCTCCTGAGCATGAGCTTTATGATCGCTTATCATACGACGACGTGCTGACCATAGAGTATTCAGACCCTGAAATTAGGTTCACTTATGAAGATAATTATCTTCGAGTTTTTCATACAGATGGTCGGCGAAGGAGGAGCACGGCAAACGATTTTTATGAAGGTGGTGGAACTGATTGGTCGGAGGGGAGCTTTGAGGAAGATACGTTAGTAGTAGAATCCCGTCCGCGAGACGGGGGTTACACAATCGAGACCTATAGTCTAGTTGAAGGAGGTGATCGCCTTCGGATAGAGATGATTATTCAGCCTCTCTCATTCGGAGAGCCTATTGAGTTGGTTCGGTATTTTGATCGAACACAGTAATCTAGCTGAGTCGTATTATTTCTTCCTCTACTTGTTCCAGTCGATCTTTTCCAAAGAACATCTCCCCCTGAACGAAAAATGTTGGCGAGCCAAAGTTTCCCTTTTCAACCGAACTAGTTGTGCTGTCCATTAGTAACTTTTTAATTGCCGGGGTTTGACTGGCCGAGACAATTTCATCTGCTGGAAGGCCATTTTTTGCTAAAACTTCCTGTATGATAATGGGATCGTCCATTTTGAGGCCGTTCTCCCACATTGATCGGTAGATTATTTCTATGTAATCTGCTTCGAAATGCTTCCCTGCCGCATAGCAAGCTCCGCGCATGATGTGTAAAGTGTTAACCGGGAAATGGGGGTTGCGAGTGTATTTATCTATACTGTGCTTTTGGATAAAACGCTCGGTCTCGCGGGCGAAGTACTCTTTCTTGTTAAGTACCTCGGCGAATTGTTCCATCGGTGATTTGTTATTAGTTGATCTGAAAACTCCACCCAGGAGAATGGGTACGTATTGAAATTTTATACCCGTTCTTCTCTCAATTTGAGGAATTACCCGATGGCAGAAATAGGAATTAGGGCTACCAAAGTCATAATGAAATTCTGCAATAACTGCCATTGAGCTCAAACCTCTTTAGTTTCTCATGTACTTTGTGACTTTCTGATCACCCACCGATGCGCCCCAGATGACACCATTATTATCAATGCCAATGCCCTCCGGAAAACTTGTTCCGCCATGTGGATTGGGATCGGGGATGAAGTCGGTAATTTCTCCGTCTAAGGTGCCGACATAAATGCCACGATGCCAGCCGGGATTGAANCCATATTGGCCCATTGCAGCCCTTGACTCTGAGTCGACCACATAGAGCATATCGTCGTGGATTCTTATGCCGCTGGGTCTNCCCCAGTGNGCCCAAATGGCNAGNAGTTCTCCCGATGGTGAAAGAACCTGCANGCGATTATTTGTCCGATCACCAACATAGATTTTTCCTTGAGAATCCACNGCAATAGCATGAAGGCCTTCAAATTCNAGCGGNCCATAGCCNTGAGATCCCCATTCNTCNATGTATTCACCCTCTGCTGTTAGATGAAGNACACGNTGATTAGAGTCNGGGCTGATATGNCCGTCGATAACNTAAAGTGAGCCATCTGGTCCTATTGCNAGATCTGATGGCTCATTAAATAAATCTNGACTATCGCCTCTNANTCCAGGTTGTCCCAGCTCAATAAGAATTTCTCCACGCTGATTGAACTTAAAAATTTGATTGCCTTTTTCACCGTCAATTACACCNGCGTCNATTATCCAGAGGTTATCGTCGTCGTCGACAATAATTCCGTGAGGCCANACNAACATGCCNGCACCAAAGCTGGTTAAAANNTCGCCNTCGGGGCTGAATTTTAATACCGGGTCCACATTGTTTTCNGANCATGCNCCNTGATTGCCTCCGCATCGCTCAAANACCCANATGTTNCCTTGAGAATCGATGTCTATCGCGTTGCCNGAGCCCATACNCCGNCCNTCNGGCATNTNTANNAGATTTTCATACATTGTGTAATTATTCGGNTAATCTGGAAGTANGGTGTTTTGTTGCGCATAGCNACCGATGGCCAAAATGTTCGANACTAAGAAAAGAACTAAAGTCCGGATTCTCTTGGGTTTCATGAAAAATTCCTCATTGTTCGGTTCATAAGTTAGATTAAATCCTAGTCCATGGTCTAAGTTCAAGTGTCCATTTACCGAGTTAGGCCAATTAAATTTGNAATAGTCTGTTAAATTTAANTGCCCATCCNTGATTTCGTAACTCAAAGCTATCNGGNCTATCGAANGGATTNGTATCCCTATCATCACTATANACTANAAANAGCTCGCTTCCCGGAGACCATTCCCAGCGGAATCTCAAATTGCTGCTNAATGAGTGNTGGGTNGAGTTATATTGAACCAGTCCGCTAAAGTACATNCGTGGNGATATGGTNTAGGTNACCCTGAANCTTCCTAGCTCTGTTCTAAAGTTTCCTTCTGGGAGTTTTACCTCGTTGAAAGAGTAGCTAGGCTCAACNGACAATTGTGGNGATAATTCGATGCTCCCACCGCTGATTCCAATNGCAGAATTNGTGCCGCTCCAGAAGTCACCAAAGCGATAAGATANTCTTCCNCTNACATTNCGCTGAGGNCCCAANGAGTANGAAATNTCAGAANTACGAAAATCATAAGTACCAGGTTGNAGTGATACTTTTGGTGCAATTCGAAAAGCTNTTGTNAGCATNTCAAACTCATCNCGATTAGTGAAACGGAATTGNTCGCCGCTCTCAAATTGTGTATTGAATATAAGTTCATGTCTTCTAGTCTCAAGCTCACCAGATGTGGCTGACCAATACGAACGTGTCTGAGCTTCAAAACTAAATTGTCTGACTGATTCGATTGATGCTGGTCGCGGACTGAATCGCACATTGCCTTCGTACTGTTTAAAGTTATTGCGTCTTTTAAAACCAACTTCGGGATTAAAATTATCTTCAACCACTAAATAACCAGACCTAAATCCATACCGGTCGCCGTTGTAATTAAAATTAGCCATATAGCTTTCGTCATCATCTTGTAATCCCGGAGATTCACTTTTTGCAGCAAAGGTGCTGATTTGTATGTCGTCTAAAAAATTAAAAGTCCCGTCAACACCATAAAGTGTATTAGCCCCCTCTCCTACGAGAGATTCTGATCGATCAGTGTAGATCATTCCTATCCTACTGCGATTCAGCACGTCTCGTTTTATTCTCAAGACTGAGAAATCAGTCGATTCAACGCTATTTAGACCACTACCATCCGTGCCTATATTAAGTGCNCCAATATCAAAATCGCCGACCTTACCNGTAACNCGTCCCCCAACTTCNATTGGGACTACTTGNCCNCNCTCCAGNCCAATACGACGGCTAAAAAACATNGTCGGGACGTCAAGATTTCTAGGCTGTGTGAAGTCGAAGTTCGCCGCACCCTCAAGGAANAACTCCCTTTTTTCAGGGAAGAATAAATTAAAGCGGGTCAGGTTTACTTGTCTTTCATCAACCTCCACCTGGGCGAAGTCTGTGTTATAGGTAAAGTCTGCGGTCAGATTATTTGTTATACCAAACTTTACGTCGACTCCGGCCTCGTTCGCAAACTCGCCACTTATCGGTGGATTTGCGACCCTATTTGTTGTGACAGTNCCTAACCCATAGGGCTTGATTTCGAGATTAAAATTTCTTGGTGGAACTTCCAAGTCAGTGAGCGTTGCAGCTTCAGAAATTCGCCACATTCCGGCAACCATAGGAGGTCCGATGTTAGCAGCAGAAATGGGTATATCGGTGATATAGGTAGCTTCGTTCAAACGTATCTGTACTCTTCGGAATTGTATTCCCCACTCTTGTTCACTATTAGGCTCATATCGCAGCGAGCGAAAGGGAATTTCCATTTCCACTGTCCATCCACCTTCAAATCGNCCGACTCGTGAATTCCAAACGACGTTCCAATCGAAATTTACAGGTCTTGTTGCCATTCCTTCATTGTTAATTGTGAAGTCAGAAAACCCGCCTATCGGCGATACGAGGAATGCGACACCATTTCTTCTGTCCAAGAAAGTGTCGAACATGACAGAGAAAGAATCGTTNGAGCGAAGTCGACCGACATCCCGACGCATCTCATTGGCAACCCAGTCTTCCTCGGGAACTGACTCATAGACCTTTGCAGTGACATAGATGCTCCGATCATTATAAAAAACCCATACCTCTGTCTTGTCGCTTGCGTCAGCTCCGGAGACAGGGAGGTGTTGNACAAAGTCACCGATGGGCTCNACCGAGTCGTAAATTGACTCATCAAGAATCCCATCGANGCGAACATCNNCANTAAATCGGGTAGCTCTTATTGATTTTCTCCCATCNAAGTCTTCCCCNACAACTACCTCNTGTGCAAGGCTTGCTNCTGTTACTANNTTAGATAGAAAAAAAATAGCGCAGAAGCNCAACNTGTTACTNAGTATTTTATTCTTCTTGGTTATCAACAGAGTAATTCTCTTAACGTGTTAATACTTATGCAGATAGCGTGTCAAAGTGATAGAAAAGTCGAAAACAGANNCTCTTTATNAGCTGTAATTTTCTAGATCTAAAGTGTTACAACTGTAATNTTTTACTCAGGTTTTCTGAATTTTAGNGTCATTCTGTCGGATTCGCCGATTGCAGCNTATTTGTCCTGATCGACTTCNCCTGCTCGAAAGTTGGGTGGAAGAGTCCAAACTCCTTCGGGATGGTCTTTGNTATCCTTTTGGTTTGCGTTTATTTCTGAGGAAGCGANAAAATCAAAGCCCGCAGATTCAGCAATTTGCTTCACATAGGCCTCGCTAACGTATCCAGTGTCGATCATTTCTTGACGAACCGCAGTGTCAGGAGCCCTATGTTCAACTACACCTAAGATTCCACCTGGCTTGAGATTCTCAAAGAATGCATCAAAGAATTCTTGCTCTAGTCCACGGGACATCCAGTTATGAACATTGCGAAAGGTNAGCGCTATATCGGCTCCGCCCTCTGGTCCTATTGCTGTTTCGTTAGGCGGCTGCAGATGACGAATTACAGCACGGCCATATAGTGAGGGGTTAGCGCTAAGTTTTGCTTCGAACTCTTCAAGGTTTCTTCTCTGAAAACTATTTGTCGTGTTGGGAGAAAAATGAGCACCGTAGTAANGTCCATGATCGCGCATATAGGGAGCAAGGATTTCAGTATACCAGCCCCCAGATGGTCCGATTTCAATTAGCGTCATGTTGCGCCGTAGGCCAAAAAAGCCGAGCGTTTCAAACGGATGCCGCGAACCATTCCTGGCTATGCTTCGTGGACTGCGATGTTGCCCCTCTAAAATTTGTTGTAGTGATAGCTCCTTAGACCCTAGATTTTCTGCGAAAGAGGAGGGTGTAAGGAAAACAGAAGCCCAAACTACAGTTGTGAGTAGAGCTTTTAAGATCAAATTCAACATTTATTGATTCGCCTTTGGGTCAACTAGTTCTAAAGAATTCAGTTGTTTAGATTCTGGCATGAACCAAGAAAGCAATCTACACATGTCAAAATTTGTATAATTTTAAATGCAAATAATTATCATTTGCGTTAAAAGCAAGATGGATTTACAATAAGAGCTTATTTAACTAGAGGCTTAGTTTTTAGTTCTCGCTTCGATGAAGCTAGGTTTGTTGGCAGACTGTAATGAATGAAACAGGTCAAACAAAGTTGACTCTGCGCAAGCGCTCACCGCAGAAGGTCTCGAGCAAGCAATTACTCGGTGAGCCTAAAAAGTTGTTCATTCAACATGCTGGTAGCGAATACACGCTCAGAATTACAGCTAATAACAAGCTCATATTAACGAAATAAACCTTTATTCTTTAAAAGGTTCCATTTAGTCCCGAGTCACGCCAGCCACCCACGCACCATCCAGGCAGCAAGCCAGACTCTCTTTGGAAGAGGTGTCTATGTTCTTTGAATCTATTTCTAGTATAGAAGTAAGACTTTTTTGTGTGCTTAAAAATTTAAGCAATATTTTTCTGTTCAGCGGACTGGCTTTATTTTCCTCTTGGATTGCTGCCCAAGAAGCTTCTACTAATCGTATCGAAGAGCTAACGATTTCAGCGACTCGTCAGCCGCGGACTATTGAAAATATTGCTGGGACGGTGTCAATAATCACCGTGGAAAATATTGAAAAGGAAATGGTTGATGACTTGGACGACCTCGCTCGCTTTCAGCCCGGGGTATCTATGACTACAAATGCTCGAGGCGGCAATCAGGGCTTCACAATCCGCGGTATAGGAGGCAATAGAGTCCTCCACATTGTTGATGGCGTGCGTGGCAGCGACATTTACTACGGAAATGGAAAAGACTCCTTTGAGATGGATAACCTGCAGAGCGTTCAAATTGTGCGAGGACCTTCCTCTGTTCTATATGGTGCTGATGCCATGGGTGGCGCGGTAATTTTTACAACTAAAAATGCGCGCGACTACGTTGGNNGTGACAGCGGTAGTTATTTTGGATTGAGAACNTCAGTCTCGGATGCAGATGAACAAGTGAAAGGAGGAGGCACTGCAGCTTTNCAAAATGGAGANTTTGGCCTTGTGGCACAATTCACTCAGCGNAATTTTGAGGANCACGAGGTCAATGGCTCTGGGAGTGTNAATCCGCAGGANGGGGATACTCAGGGTATCCTNCTTAAGGGTTTCTGGGATATCTCAGACAATCAGAGCTTGGCGNTNAGTTTTGAGTCATTTGTGGAGGAGAGAGATTTTAATCTTTTATCAGACTTGGGGAGTTCAGTATCAAAATCCCTTGGGTTTGATGAGGTGGATCGAGAAAGAATAGGGNTNGAATATCAGTTGGAGCGTGAGACAGGACTTTTTGATGACTTGCAGATTTTGCTAAATTTTCATGACACGGATTCTACACAGAGGACTCTCCAAGATAGNACAAGCTTTTCGTTCGTCAACCCGAGAAACCCTAGATCTTTTGGTGGTTCAGCTGCCGTTCGGGATACNACTTTCGGTTTCGACCAGGAAACGNTTGCGGTAAATCTCAATTTTAGGAAATCTCTCAACTCAGGGTCCCTNACTCATAACTTTGTCTATGGATTTAATCTTGATGAAACTGAAACGGAGCGGCCGCGAGATCGTTTTGATACAGAGGTGTCTACGGGCACAGTTTCTCGACGTATTTCGGCTTTTCCGATGGCGCCCTCAGAGGTTTTNCCAAACAANACCTTTCCTGATACGAGCACTAGAAGACTGGGAATTTACTTCCAGGATGAAATTCAAATAGGTGATACTCCTTTAACTATTATTCCTGGAATCCGGTATGACCGTTATGAGATGGATGCTACCGTAGATGCCTTGNTGGACGGAACCAATCAGGTAGCTGGATTTGGTTATCCGGTTGAAGATTTTGAAGAAGGGGAAGCATCACTCAGCTTAGGTGCTCTGTACGATATCGATGAAACTTATTCTCTTTTTGCTCAATATGCAGAAGGTTACCGTCCACCTAATTTTAATGAGTCCAATCAGGCGTTCGTCAACCTAGGTTATAGATACGCCGTGGTGCCGAACCCAAATATCGATGCTGAAACTAGCGATAGTTTTGAGTTGGGCGTGCGTGCTGATTATGAAAATGCCTTTCTTAGTTTATCTGTGTTCAAGAATTATTATGATGACTTCATATCGAGCAATTTTATTGGACGTAGTGGAAGTCTCTCGCTTTATCAAAACCAGAACATAAGGGATGTTGAGATTCAGGGTGCTGAATTGACTGCCTTCTTCTATCTCACGAATCAATGGCAGATAAGGTCCTCGGTGGCCTATGCGCGTGGGGAAGATGAAGGTACGGGCGCGCACCTTGATACGATAGATCCACTCAATATCGTGACCGGGCTTCGGTACGACCACAGCAGCGGCAATTGGGGAGGAGAACTTCTTTGGACGGTCATTGCTGATAAGGATAAAGTATCATCGGATACCGTTACTGACTCTGAGGGATATGCGATCGTCGATGTGGTTGGAAACTTGCAGCTAGGGAGCGCAGTATCCCTTCGGGCAGGTATCTTTAATATATTCGACGAGGAATATGCCATATGGCAAAGTATTCAGGGTTTGAATAAAGTTTCCTCGGCGGATACTATTCTAAATAACTACCAGCCCGGAACAAATATCCGCGTCGGGTTAAATATTGAATTCTGAGCATATGTATTGTGAATAATAGCCCAATCTTTCAGTATCTTCAGGATCTAATAAGGTGTCGGTTATCCCTCTTAATCTGTTGTTTAATCTTGGTTCAGGCGTGTTCGACGACACAGAATACCGCGTCGGGCCAATTTCAGGCTAAAGGAGCTAAATTTGGATTGCTACTAATGGCACATGGGGGTACGGAGGAGTGGAATGAAGCTGTGCAGAATGCAACCACCGAGATAAGCGATAAGTATCCAGTTGAAATAGCATTTGGTATGGCTGATGCAGGGAGTATTGAAGAGTCAGTAAGGCGCCTCGAGGGTCTCGGTGTGGAGGATGTCGGTGTGGTGAGGATGTTCGTGTCTGGAGAAAGCTGGTATGAGAGGACCCAGCAAATACTCGGTATACTAGAAGGTGCTCCCAGCAAAGGAGCCAATGAAACTCCCCCAAACACGTTTATGCCTATGGGGTTTTGGAAAATAGAAACAGACATAAAGTTTCATCTAAGTGAAGATGGCCTAGCAGATGCGACGGAAATGGATGAGGTTATAGTGAGTCGCATTAAAGGTTTAATTAGACAACCTGAGCGAGAAGTTGCAATTGTGATAGCTCATGGCACAGGCTCTGATGAGGAGGATAGTCGTTGGGTGAAAAAGATTACGCAGCGAACAGAGACAGCGAAATTAACTTTGGGTCTGCGTGATATCAAAGTATTTACTCTCCGCGAAGATTGGTTTGCCAAAAGGGGCGAGGCCGAGAGTAATATTCGAACTTACATGGAGTCTGTCATTAATGATGGCCTTAACCCTCTTGTAATTCCTTTCAGGGTGCATGGATTTGGGCCTTATGCCAGAGTATTGGAAGGTTTGGATTATCGGGCAGACAAATTGGGCCTATTGCCCCATGAGAATGTTAACCTCTGGGTAGCAAACCAATTGGAATCACTCCGTCAAACTGCTCAGCGCGCCAATTAAGTCTTACAAGGCAAGTAATTTTAACATTGCAAATGATTATCATTCGCATTAGTATGTGGGCGAACTAAACCTCAAAGCGCGTGATTTAAGTGAATTCGCAATCAGAAGACAACGATGTTCTCGTATCAACACTCCTTTTTCTGCTAACCAGATACACAATGGATCAAGACCCATTGGTTGGTAAAGCCATTTTGCAGCACTTGGAAATGTTACAAACTCATCCTAAGACCTCACAGTCGAGTTTAGTCAATACCTGTGAACGCTTGTGTAAACATTGGCGTGGTACTTTATCAGTTCGAGATGGGGTGAGAGAACGGTGCTGCGCTCCCAAAACCATCGATACGAATATTCATTAGTTTGGTTCGAAATTTATGTGTAAAACTGAGGTAGTAGTAAAACGAGATCTGTGTTCGGTTACCGTCTGCAGAAAATGCAACGTGTATGTACTTCATATAGGTCCAATGTCGTTTCGCTTAGAAGAAGACGTCCTTGATGAAGTGTGTGCCATGTTCTCTGACTACTCCCTTCTAAAGAAGCCAATACCAATAACCAATCCTACACTACATCAGAAGCACTAACGTTTAATTATTTATGGATAGCAATATGCAGATTACAGTATGTTCAGAGGCGCCAAACTTTCGGGCTGCGGCCGTCATGGCAAATGGCGAGATCAAAGAGGAACTTCAGTTATCGGATTACAGGGGCAAATATGTCGTTTTGTTCTTTTACCCACTCGACTTTACGTTTGTGTGTCCCTCTGAAATTATCGCTCACAATAATCGGGTTAAAGAATTTGAAGACAGGAATACTCAAATAATTGGTGTCTCAATCGACTCTCAATTTACTCACCTCGCTTGGAGAAAAACACCTGTCGAACAGGGCGGGATAGGCCCGGTTGGTTTCCCTCTAGTTGCAGATACTAATCATGAAATCATCAAATCTTATGGAATTTCTAACCCAGACGGGGTGGCTTTCAGAGCTTCGTTTCTCATAAACAAGGAAGGAGTGATTCAGCATAGTACTGTTAATAACCTACCTCTGGGACGAAATGTGGATGAAATGTTACGACTAGTCGATGCGCTTCAATTCTCTGAAGAGCATGGAGAAGTTTGTCCAGCTGGTTGGCAAAAAGGTGAATCGGGTATGAAGGCAACCACAGAAGGGGTTGCCGAATACCTAGCTGAGCATAGCGCTAAACTTTAACTTGCAAGTAACTTAACTTGTCTATCTATCTTATGCTGCGCCTGCACAGCACGGACAGTTCGCAGATCCACTAAGCATTACGGTCTCGGCAGCTCTCACATTCTCAGCCGCGGTGCGCTGCCTGGCCGTAAAACTGCCGGAGTCCGCCTCTGGAGAATCAGGTGTGTTAGCCTTCGCGGTTTGTTGACCGTGGTAACCGGTGAAAATTTGAAAACGATGATGATCTATATCAGAGCGTATTCGAATTGAACTGTCGTTTATCACTTCAATATTTTGATATGGGGCCCCATCTGCGAGGATGAAGACATCCCTCGCGTTGGGTAAACCAGTTACTCGCCAGGAGGTTTCTGCACCCAGGCGATTTCTATCCGCAGCGTAGGTGCCGACGTGCAGGACTCCGCTCTCCTTGTCGTTCCAGGCTTGGTCAACCCCGAGTGCAGGAAAGTCTATACCTTCGACGGTGGGGGCAGCATATTTATCAAGGTGCTTAACTTTAAAAGCGTCAACCCAGTTTCCCTCCGTAATTTCGGAAATCATCATCTGAGCTGAACCTTGTCCGCGAGGCCAAGGCTCTCCGTTATTGAACCACCAGCCAAACTTATCCATGTCTTCACCAAACCACTTTGGCTCCGAATAACGCTCCGCCGCCGCACTGAGACGGGCTACTGCTGTGTGGTCGCCAAGAGCTTTCGCAAGCGCAAGGCCTGGCGCACTGGGTTGTATTGCTCGTTTGGGATCGCGCCAGCCAAAGGTGTTTGCAACCGAATCATAGATATGCGTAGCGATTTCCGGTGATTGTGGCATCAAATAAAATGCCAGATTAGTACCAGCACTGACTCCAGGCAGATTTACCTTAAAATCAGCCAATGGATCATAATACAAGGTCATTGATTCAATTTGATTCTGTTGGTTAATGTTCATGTAGTTATCCTTCATGAACTCGATCCAATTCTCAAAAGCACCATGCGCGTTGGATACGCCAAGTTGATCTGAGAGATAAATGCCTAGCCCAGCCGATGAATTACAGATGGGCCAGATCTTAGTATTTTCGCATTGGGGACCCTCTGGGTGGTCTGTATATTGTCTGTATAAGTGTTCAACGATCCTAGGTTGTGTCCATTCGAACTGCTGGTTCTCGTAGCCGGCAATCATCCATGGTTGTTCCCACTTATTGTCGCCGGAAACGTACTTGTAAATTGATAGGAGTAGATTTAACCAACCGCGGAAGAAAAGATTGCCGTCTGCACCTATCGGATCGGGTTGCAGTCCCCAGGGCTCGACGCCGTTAGCAGTCCAGCCAGGCCGATCATAATTACCATGAACGCGCTCAGGCCAGGCTTGAGAGCCGGGAGCTAACTCAGGGTAGTCTAGTAGTTTCCCCCTATTGGGACTTGGGCCGATAAAAGTATTCCAGTCGATCGCTGCCCAGTAAGCTGTGTGCCGGGTAGCTAGTTCGTCCAGTATGCGAGTGTAAACCTCTCTCCATGCGGGAGTCTGGTCTGCCATGAGCATAACAGCATAGCTAGAGTCTGTTAGGTCAAAGCGAGGGTAGCTCAACATGGGTGGGCTGGAGTATTGATCCCACCAGGGATGAGGGCCTTTACCATCATAGTCCCAATTGATTTCTTCTCGGGGCAGACCTATGCCCCAAGGAAGCTCTTCCTCACCTGTGTAGCTCCAGTCATCTTGGAATGTTGCTTTCTGCCAGAGAAACCGCAACCAGCCTTTCGTGCGTTCGTTGTGTGTCGGATAAAAGTTAGGAGTCTGAGGTTGCGTTAATACGGGCCGATTGTTGCTGGCGCAAGACGCAGCTATAGCCGCACCAGATACCAGCGCGGAATTTTTCAAAAAAGAACGCCTTGAATTTTTGACTCTCGTGCTCACAAACTTCCCCTTTTCAACTTCTAACTTCAAAGTAACACTACTTAAAGGTTTTAACCAGAATAATACCCCTAAAAAATGTAGAATGTAGGTAGGATTAATCTTAACTTTATTGAAACAGTCATAACAGAATATGTCGGACCTTACTCCTAAAAATCAAGATGGCATGCTGGAAGAGAATCTGCGCTCCGTAGAGCGTGCTAAGGAAGGGATGTATGAGAAGAGGACTGAGCATTTTCATGCAAACGGAACCACGGAATTTATAAATCGTTTGATTTATGAGGACTCGCCATACCTTTTACAGC
>PAWK01000028.1:0-48432 GCA_002714195.1 Gammaproteobacteria bacterium
TCTCTTTAAAGAATGCTATAAACAGGGACATCGAAGTCTGGAAAAAGCGCCAATTATAGTAACTAAAACCAATTGTATTGATGCCAAATTCGAGTTTGAATTGAGGCGACATAAGAATTTCTCAACTTTTCTAATTTGACTATTTATTGACAACTAAGGCTACTGAGTTAATTTGTGATAAACTTCTGCATCACGAAGGGGGCGATTCGGATTCGACGCCGGTATCAACACCTGGAGTGCATGTCGAGAGGGTAGTAACTCTCGTTAAAAAATTGCTGCAATTATATAGTTGCCAACGACGACAACTACGCTCTAGCTGCTTAATATAGCCGGCTAGCGATTGCCACAGGGATGCCCGTAAACCGGTGATAGCAATCGTCATATAGAACGGGACCGCTGCTCAGGGTGTCTGAACTTGAGTAGTCAAATTTTTCAGGCTCGCCCTAAATCACCCTGCGCGTCGGGTCGAGAAGGGTTAATTTAATAGACGATGCTAAGCATGTAGATCTGCAGGCCGCGAACTGACGGACGGGAGTTCAACTCTCCCCGCCTCCACCAATTGAAAGTAATTANTATACTTACTACAGCAGNCGAATAGATAAGGTACGGTGCTGTAGCCGANCAGCAAGAGGNTANAACAAGAAGTTAAGGCAAAGCGTTTTTATGTCGATCATCGAAATCGAGAATTTCAGGAAAACCTACCCAAGTCNCGATAAAACGAACGAAACCTTTAACGCCGTTGACGGCGTCTCCCTGCTCATCGANGCCGGCGAGATATTCGGCATTCTCGGTCCCAATGGCGCCGGCAAGACCACCACACTGGAGATGCTTGAAGGACTTAATGACATTGATGGAGGGCACGCGTCTATTGATGGTATCGATGTGCAATCGTGTCCTTTAAAGATAAAGGAAATAATAGGCGTCCAACTTCAGGCAAGTGAGTACTTCGATAATTTATCTCTTGCGGAACTACTTACACTCTTTGGCGCGCTTTATAGCCGCGACGTCGATTCCAGTGTGTTGTTAGAGAAAGTACAATTACTAGACAAGGCTAAAGCTAAGCCTGCAAATTTGTCCGGCGGTCAAAAACAACGCTTCTCGATTGCATGCGCACTGGTAAATGAACCAAGGGTGCTTTTTCTGGATGAACCTACAACTGGTCTCGATCCTCAGGCGAAACGAAATATTTGGGATTTAGTTCAGAATCTAAATAACANCGGCATGACAATTGTGCTAACAACGCACAACATGGAAGAAGCGGAATCCCTCTGTGACCGCATCGCTATTATGGACAATGGCAAAATCATCGCGGAAGGCACACCACAGGAGTTGATAATGCTGCATGCACCTGAACCGCCAGACGCGCCACTGCACGGGAATCTTGAAGATGTCTTTCTTGTGCTAACCGGGCATGCTCTCAGNGATTGAAAACAGTGATACTCAATAAACTACAACTGCATTTATCCAAGGTATTCCTGATGATCTTCCTAAGAGATCGACAGTCGATTTTCTTCAGCCTGTTTTTNCCTGTTATCTTCATGACTATCTTCGGGTTCGTGAACAATGATCAACAAGAGCCTCTTGATATCGGCGTTGTCAAGGAATCGGATTCGTTAGTTGCCGCGGATTTTGTCCAACAGCTAAAAGATAATCCAGTCTTTAATGTAACTGAAGGCACTGAGGATCTTTTACGTTCTGAGCTAAAGAAAGGCAATCAAACCATGGTACTGGTGATTCCGAAAATTTTTAATACNACTGACCTGGATCAGCAGAGCGCAGAACTGCGAATGTTAGTTGACGCGGCGCAGCTGGCACAGTTGGGTCTCATCCTACCAATACTCGAGCAAACTCTAATTGAAATTGAGCGAGAATTTCGCGAAACCGAGCCAATGTTCAGCCTTATCATCGAAGACGTTCAAGCCCGCTCTCAAAGCTACCTAGATTTTCTTCTTCCCGGACTGATGGCTCTTACATTAATGCAGTTAAGTATCGCCGGCAGTGGGTACAACATAATTGAATTTCGGCGCAAGGGAATNCTGAAACGCTTGTTCGTCACGCCTATTCAACCAAAAGATTTCATTACAGCAATAGTACTAGCAAGAACAGCGATCGTATTAATCCAACTAGTGATACTGATGACATTTGCGGTTTTAGTGTTGGATGTGCAGATTATTGGTAGCTTTGCTGCGTTCTTTTTCGTCGTTATCCTCGGTACATTTATTTTTCTTAACCTCGGCTTTTGTCTTGGCAGTATTGCAAAAACTCAACAAGCCGCGATGATGATAGGAAATATCGTGATCTTCCCCCAGATCTTTCTTTCAGGGGTGTTCTATCCGATAGAGTCAATGGCGGAATTCATGCAACCAGTAGCTTCCGCGCTGCCTCTCAGCTTTGTGGCTAACGGTATGCGAGACATTGCNAACGAAGGTCTTTCATTGCTGGCAATTATGCCCAGCTTGATTGGTATTGCCGTCTGGCTCGTTGTCAGTTATCTGTTGGCTACCCGCCTATTTGTTTGGAAAGAAATAGCAAATTAGGCGCTGTTAACTAGCAAAGTAAAAATANGACCGGATGGCCTNCTGAGTTAATGTTGGTGGGCNAGATAAATAACCCNCCTCTATAAACATATTTTTTNCTTTAATCAGTCACGCAGAATCCCACCCAAGCCGATCCCGCAGCTGCACTGTCGCAGGCCTAAAGGTCAGCCGCTTCTCGTTTTTCACGTTCCCGGCCGGCACTGAGTATATTGCGAATGGCTTGATTGCCCTCATGACAAGCGTATTCATAGATCACGTAATCTGGATCTTGAGTCAGCGGCATGGAAATCGTAAAAGGCTGAGTATAAATCTCTGGGTCGGTAATCGTCACTGCCCAGATAATAGTATCCTCATCAATTCGCGTGAAACGCTCAACCAAATGCAGATCCTCCGTAACTGAAACGCCCCTGAGCCGACCACCTGCGCCACTGTTTGCAATCATTCCTCTGTCGTGAAAATTAGTTGTTTCTACCACAAGCGTGTTTCCCTCCCAGCGCGCCACTGAGTCCCCCATCCACAACTTAATTCGCTCATCGTTATGAACAGATTTCTCCAGAGGAATNATGCGCACCTCATGAATCATTTCATGCATNATTACGACATGGTCTGGTGTCTGAATTATGCGATAGGCATTGTTATAAGCNGCTGGCAGCATTGCACCAGGCACGCCGCGAGTGATGCAGCGATCCCACGGTGTGAAATTAATATAATCATCCTCCAGATGCTGCAAGCGCTCCTCACGAGCTTGCCATGCAGAATCCCTTAACGGTGCGCGACCGTTTGGTGGATCGACTATTAGTGACGTCTGACGCGTTGAGAGCAAAACCTCACCCTGATCAAGAAAAATTGGGGGATGGGCTCCAACATTCCCTCCCACAGGAGGCGCAGATACTTCCTCTACTATAGCCTCGACCGGCTGCGGCTGAGGCTCTGACGCCGCTTGCATAGCTTGGACATCCTCCTCTGTGAAGAAGGCCTTGTTTCCAAGCTCCACCGGCCGTTCCATAGGCGTGCGAGTTTCATTAGTCCAAAGACCCTGTAGGTCGGGATCACCCCAGGCAGTAGTCCCANCATAACTCATTTCGCCTGCGACCTGCGCGTGCAAAGGGGCGATAGGAAGCAGCCCAGAAAATAGTGTAATCAGTAGTTTGTTAACCGTTCGTCCTATGCCATGCTCCATTACTTTATTTATTAAGGTTCTCATATAATCTCTTCGCTACATTTAGGTTATTAATATTATTGCGGTAGTGCAAAGGTAAAAATTTTCGCACCACTGAAACGACCACCGGATATAGAGATGTGCTGNCTGCCATCAGCCAGGTAACTCATTACCGGGCCGTGCAAGCGCACATCCACAAGTACTTCCCCAACTTTTTCGCCTGTCTCCTTGTTAAATGCAACCAAGATCGATCCATCTGCATCCGGATCAATCTCATCCTTCTGCGCCAAATGAGTAATCAACAGAGTCTTGGTGACCAAGATGCCCCCTTCAGCTGAGTAATCGCTAAACGAACTTCCAAGGTCCGGCAAATCGAGATGTGCCAACGCAGGGTGGTTTGCTGGCCCCTTTCCGAGAGGGGTTTTCCATATGTGTTCACCAGTGTTGAGGTCTATCGCAGTAATACGCCTGTAGGGTGGCTTTACCAGGGGCAACCCCATAGGTCCAACGTTACGCTGGACACGGATGACATAGGGCCAGTCCGCTTCAGGATCATTTGGTGGCACCAATGACATTGCATAGGGACGCGTTTGGGAGGGCACATAGAGAATATTAGTTTCGGGATCAATGTTAGCGCCAGGGAAACTAGCACCTCCACCTGCGCCTGGCATGAAGATAGTTGCCTCCTTACCATCAGTGCCTTCCACAATCGGCGGTGTGAATATCGGGCCCATCACGTATTTTTTTGCCAGTTCTTTCGCCGCGGCTGCTATTTCCGGCGTGAAATCGATCAAGTCTGCTTCACTCATCCCCTGTCTCTCAAATGGCAGTGGCCAAGTGGGGTGCGGCTGAGTCGGGTGGGCGCGCTCACCAGGCACATCGCTCGGCGGCACGGGAAGTTCCTCTATCGGCCACACAGGCTCACCGTTAATGCGATCGAACACATAGGTGAAGCCGGTTTTGGACACTTGAGCTACTGCCTTTATGGGGCGACCATCAACCACGATGTCGACCAAATTTGGGGCCGAAGCAATATCGTAATCCCAAAGGCCATGATGCACCGTCTGAAAATGCCAGATGCGCTCACCGGTCTCAGCATCCACAGCGACCAGTGACTCGGCAAACAAGTTTTCTCCCAGTCGGGTGCCGCCCCAGTAATCATTAGTGGGTGTGGCGATAGGCAGATAAACGATACCCGCCTCATCATCAGCCGACATGAAGGTCCACACGTTGGTGTTCCCCATCTCTCGCCAGGATTCGTTTTCCCACGTCTCGGTAAAATCATCGCCCTTCTGGGGAATCGTGTTGAAACGCCATTTGAATTGGCCGGTGTAGGCATCATATGCACGAACATGACCGGGAGGGTTACGATTGAACTCCGTGTAGTCGAATAGAGAGGAGCCTACGATAACTGAACTGCCCACAGCGATAGGAGGTGAGCCGTGGGTGATGTTGTCTAAATTAAACTCGTCTGCGCTCTTGCCGAAATCACCGCGCAAATCCACAAAACCACTATCACCGAAATTNGTGTCCGGCAGGCCGGTCCTGATATCGATGCTAACGAGTTGCTTACCGCGCGTGGCAATAAATATGCGCTCAATCTCGCCGTCGGTCCAGTATTCGATGCCTCGAGTCGAACTTGCACCCCTNCCAATGGTTAGTCGATAACTCTCAGGGTCGAAAACCCATAATTCTTCACCACTTACCGGGTCTAGTGCCGCTACTTGACCAAGGCTAGTATTGGTATACATGACCCCATTAACGAATAAAGGGGTCGCACGGTAGGGGCTAGTGTTAGACGCCAGCGAGCGAGGAATCCGAGCATCTGCCGACTGCCAGTCCCATGCGACTTCCAGTTCTGCGAAGTTGCTCGAATCAATCTGATCCAAGGGTGAATATTTGGCAGAGAAATGGTTGCCACCAGCGTGATGCCATTCACCGAACGGAGCTGTGGTTAGCTGAGACTGCGGTGCACAGGCACCGAATGACAGTGCAATAGCGAGTAGGACAGAATAAGAGCGAATCATAAGTCTGTCCTTATAGATCGCTCTCTATGACCAGCGCAGTGCCTTGCTACCCTGACCAAACGCATCCACCTCAAGGCCCATCGATTGCAATAGAGTAACGAAGAGATCACACAATGGCGCATCTTGCTCTTGCTTATTCGCAATGTGCTTGCCGTGCGCAAAACCGCCACCTGCAACGAGGATAGGAAGCTTCTTAGCGGAATGGGAGGCAGCATTGCCAAGATTACTACCAAACAAAACTGCCGTCTGGTCAAGAATGGAACTTCCAGCGAGATCCGGCTGCTGTAGTTCTGTCAGCAGATTATCAAAACGCTTAATGATCTCTGTTTCGATGAGCTTGAGCTGAGATATATTTGCCTCATCCTGGCCGTGATGGGAAAGCCCATGCTGGTCTTTGGTTACACCCGCAACTTGCGGCACTACACTATGGTCTTGAATCATTAGACTGACAACGCGAGAAGAGTCGGTCTGGAGAATAAGCGGAATAAGGTTGAGCATGAGCTCAATACGGCCGATGAGGTCAGTATTGTCCGGAATGTCAACTGGAGACTCCCGACCAACCTCTGGCTTCGGACGATCCGTCCACGCTTGTACCTCGGTAAGCTGATTCTCTGCCGCGCGCACCGCTTCGAAGTGAGCGTCGAGCTTGTGCTTATCGGAAGCGCTGACTTGCTTGTTGAGTCGTCGCCCTTCCTCCAGCAAATGGTCGAGGATACTTCCACCGTCATTCAAACTCTGCGTTTCGCGCTTGATTTCCTCTGCGCTACCTCGCAGGAATAGTTTTTTNAACANTCCCGCTGGACTCGTTTCAGCTGGCACCATTACCCCGTTAGCAGTGTAGGACTGACTTTGCGGACTNNTTGTCCCAAGNACAATTGANGGGAATCGAGTTTCATAACCAATATGATCGGCGGCCGCCTGGTCCATGGAAATGGTATTTTGGAAACCATCCAATCCCGGATGCCTTGCCGAGGTCAGCCAGGTAATCTCTGAGTTGTGGGCTTGCCGGCCATTTTGCGCCTCGTGTGAGAGTCCGGAAAAGACCGTATACTGACTGCGGTGATGATCGATCAGCTTAAGATATTCTGACGCTTCATAGTCTGCACCGTCTTGTTTCGGCAACCACGAGGGCGTGTATAAACCCAGCGTGCAACCGATGTTTACCATCCGCCTAATTTGCGCCGCGCCGTACGCGGGCATCACTTCAAGGTATGGTAGAGCGAGCGCCACACCGGATGCTCGCAGCAGGGTGCGTCGACTTATCTTACTGCCCTTTTTCATATTAGACTACCTCCTCCTAAACAGATCGCTTGCCACGACCTCGTGAATCATTGTACGCAATGGATAATTTTGGTCCTTGGTCAAGCTGAGAATTTCGTTCACTGCATCCCGGTCGGAAAACTCGACCTCCGCCCCGGTGCTGAATGCTATAAGTTGATCCGCGAAATTGTAAGAGATCGCATCCATCTCGTTGTCCAACAATACTTGTTGGTAATCGGCGAATCCGCCGAAAGACGCACCCTCTGATGTAATGCCACTGGGGTCCACCGGCAGCCCCATCTTATAAGGTGCGAATTGAAAAATCTCGTTAAAAGCTCCGACAGCCCTGTAATGGTCACGAAATCCTCCGATAGGATCGAATGATTCGAGCGCCCAGCCAGGCGGGTCGATCGTTTTATGACAACCTGCGCAGACCGGACTGTCTCGATGCGCCGCTAGCTGTTCGCGAATCGTAGTCGTCCCGCGCGTATCAGGCTCTACACCTCCAACGTTCGGTGGCGGTGGCGGTGCTGGCCGGCCAAGCAAATTGGCAAGCACAAAATTGCCGCGCGGTATGGGTGAGGTGGTCGTGCCGTTGGCCGTGATCTTATGGATACTGGCCTGACCCAACAAGCCGCCTCGCACGCTGCCCTCTGGCAGCATTACTTTGCGCATATGCTGTTCTTCGATACCCGGCACGTTGTAATGCTCAGCCAGGCGACGGTTCAGGAAGGTAAAATCCGCACGGATCAGGTTCGTTAGACTCAGGTTCTCGCGAATCAACTCCTCATAAAAAAGCTCAGACTCGGCTACCATGGCCTGACCAAGGAGGTCGTTAAATTCAGGATACAGACCCCTGTCAGGAGAGGTTGAGTTGATCTCATAGAGTCGATAGGCCTGCCCCACGAAGTCCTTGACGAAGCGCTTACTTTTCGGATCATCGAGCATACGCTCAACCTGACGTGCCAGCTCTGCAGGCTCGGACAAGCGACCGGCTTCAGCGACGGCGAGAAGCGCGTCGTCCGGCATACTTCTCCAAAGAAAATACGACAGGCGCGAGGCCAGGCTGTAATCGTCCAAAGCGCCGCTAGCACCGTCCTGGTAGAGAAAAGACGGCGAATTCAAGATTGTTCTGAGCGGCACACGCAGTGCTTCAAGAAATGGTCTGCCGTCAGCTAGCAACGGTATCGCCATATCGGCATACAACTTGGCTTCACCCTCGTTGAGCGGTCGGCGGAAGGCACGCTGTGCGAACCTTTCGACAATCTCGTTGATGTGATCCAAGGCCGGCTTAGAAAGAACGATTTGGCCCGACTCATCAAAATCGACGCCGGTTAGGAGCTCGCGGGTACTCGCTGGGGGCCACACGTCATGCAAAGGGCCTTCGATGACCATCGACCTCATCGCAATGCCCTCGCCCTTGTAATCAGTGACGAAGTATTCAGGGCGATAATATTTGTTGACATCTTCCCCCCGGAAATCGACATCGGCCAGAGAGGGGGACACTAGCATTCCGGGCTCTAGATAAGTGGTCACCTCGACCACTCGACCTTCCGGCTCAACTAAATCGTAACTGCCAATGAGGTTATCAAGCGATGCGACAATGCCTTGCTTGATCCCGCTGTACAAAGTCAAAATAACGGGTGAATCGGCTTGATAGGGATAAGCGTCGAGACTGATCCGGTAGCGCCCTGGCATTGGTACGTTATAGCCATGATCCAGGGAATAAAGAGCATAGGTCGATACGTTATCGAAAAACGTAACAGCCGCGTCGTCAAGCATCTTAATAACGCCGAGGCCGAAAATCTCTCCAGTAGCGTAAAAATGCAGTTTCTCTTCCTTCGGATAGTCGATCACGAAACGTTCCGATGGAGGACGCGGACCGAGCTGGATCGCTGCATCCAAGGCCCTTTCCGCCGCGCGCAAGTAACCACGCACGTGTATAGACGATATGTCCTGATTTTTTGCCACGGTATTGAAACCGCCCGTGTCGGCCGCGGCAGGTAATTCCGACGCCATAGCCGTCGCCGTCTCCGCATCGAGATGCAAAAGGTCTTGTAAGGAATAGGCATACTCGAGCTGAGTCAGCCTACGCAACGCTGTTCGTGAGCCACCACGCGCGGCTAAATTTGCATCAACTAGGGCAGGCTTGAGGGCGGCAAGCGCATTGTCGATCAATGACTGAACCGTGTCTGTCACCTCCATCGGGGGCATCTGACCACGCTCAATACGATTATAGATATGCTGCCAAGTGCGATAAACCTCGGCGTCGCCAAGGTCATAGCTGAGCTCTTGCATATTAAGGGGCGTCACCGTGCCCTCGCCATGGCATAAAAGGCAAGATGCCTCCAGCATTGGCTTCACTTCCGCTTCAAAAGAGTCTGCGTTAGCTTGCCAGGCAACAAACACCGTGAAAACCAGCATTACTGTTAGTTTATTCATGGATCCAAGCTCCTGTCTTCACTACAACTTTGGCCCAACACTAAAAATTTTTTACAGGTATTTTATAAGTTACAATTAATCCCACGCAATTTACATAGCATGAAATGAGTTTTTCCACAGCATTCGGACAAGTTTAGCTTGTAACACGATGATATTTTAACCGTTTTTTACACCGTTACTTTTATTAATTTGTAACAAATGTTAATCCGGTATATTTACCAATTTACTACGCTTGGTAGCCCTTGCTAGATCATAAAATCCCTAGCAANGCCACTGCTTGNGGCGTTTACAGTATTGTTAGGGAAACATGCTTCCGTAACTAGCCGCCCTACTATCAATCTATACTCTCGGCAAATATGTAACCTTAACTTATCATTATTTTTATGAAACGTAAAGGTTACATATAATCTTTGGCTTTCCTACTCCGCTGCCTGATAAAGCTCTATCTCATAGCCGTTCAGATCATGGAAGAACAGGATTACCGGCACGTTTGCACCTTCCAGTTTTACTTCTCGAATCGTGGCACCGGCTTTCTCCGCTCGAGCCGCTATTTCTCTGGCATTCGGTGTGTTGATAATGATACGTCCATAGCTCGATTTTCCCTCTGGCAACGGTGACGGTGTGCCAGGCAAATGAGCGAGCCCCAAGGTTGCACTTGCTGCAGATCCACTATTTTTCGGCTGCATGAAAATCTCAATCGCCTCCTTGCGGTCAGCTGGATATGAACCTATCAACTCAAAGCCAATTACGTCGGTGTAATAAGCCTCGGCCGCGTCCAGATCAGGCACATTCAAAACCGCCATCCCTAGACTCATTTCTGTCACTTCTTCAGCGANCACTGGAGCTACGCCGATAAAAACGTAAAAGTACAATATAGTGAGCAAGCGCATTGGTTTATTTGAACGGCAGATCATAATGCTAATCCCTCCATTGGGTATTTAAGTTTATTGCGGTCAATATNGGCCAGCGGGNTAAAGGTAGCTTGTTAAAGTTTACTTGTATAGGTAGCTCTTGCATTTGNCTCGAAGACTAACTCCCCACTTAACTAGACAAGCCCCAGCCATGGAGATACCATCTTTTTGATACTCTTTATAAATGCTCGCAAAGCATAGTCCAATGGAGAAAGAGATATGCTCAAACTGGGAATACGATCGAGCAAGAGGCGGAGAAGGGGGAAGCGAACCGATAGATTCCGAGAAATCGTTAGTTTTTCATTGATGGCGTCCTATCTTTGCGGCATAGCTGCTTCGGCACAAGATTTATCCCTAGTCGAGCAGAAAGTTCACAAACTCAGCGACACTGTGTGGTGGGTCGAACCGGTTCCAGCGTACGGTGGCAACATAGCCGTGTCCGCAGGTGAAGATGGGATACTCATGGTAGACGACCAGTTAATGCCGCTGACGGACGATATCAAAGAGGCGGTCGCTAGCATTCAGGAAGGAAAAATCGACTTCCTCATTAACAGCCACTACCACTACGATCATGCCGGCGGCAACGCTGCGTTCGGTGAGGATTCTTTAATAGTTGCGCACCATAGTGTTAAAACCCGCCTCTTGGAAAGACGCGAGGCTGGATTTAATTTCCGCGACGAACCGCACCCAGCTGAGGCAATACCCGTCCTGACCTTTAAGGAAAACGTCACCTTCGATTGGAACGGTGAAGATATCGACGTCATCTACCTCGGGAATACCTCACACACCGATGGCGATGTAGTAATCTTTTTTCGCGAATCAAACGTCATCCACACCGGTGATCAGTACGTCAACCTCAACGGTTACCCATTCATCGATCTCCCAGTGGGCGGCTCGGCGACCGGGCTGCGGGATAACATTGGCGCAATGCTAGCGATGATCGACGATGATACCAAGGTCATGCCCGGCCACGGGCCGGTTACGACAAAGACCGAACTGCAGGCATACTACGACCGAATCGCGGCAACGATCGACATCGTGGAGAAGCAAAAATTAGCAGGGAAATCGCTCGAGGAAATTCAAGAAACCGGACTCCCAGAAGAATACTCCAAGTTCACTGGCTTCATGACTATCCCTACATGGATCCAACAGGTTCATAGTAGCCTCATCGACTGATCAAGCACACACTATTGGGGGCCAAACAAGAACTCGCTAACTGCTGATTAAACCAAGGCAAATTTAGCGAGCAATCTCGACTGGCTAATCACTGGATCTGCTCGGTCGGCAACANTTGCTCACGATCTACCCACTCACCCTGCCTCATCACCCGATCGATCTTCTGCGTGTTGCTAATGTCCAGCAGAGGATCGGCGTCGAGAACCACAAGATCTGCCACCTTACCGGCCACTAGGGTTCCGAAATCAGCTTCGCCAAGGGGAGGCAACTGTGCGGCACCCGTCGACGTCGCCGCAACAATAGCCTGCATGGGTGTCAGACCAGCCTCGACATAGATCGCCATCTCACGATGCATGCCCCAACCGAACGGCACATTAGGGGTGCCCGCATCAGTGCCAATGGCGACTTGAATACCGGCATCGTGTATCGTCTTGAGAAAGTCCTGAAGCTGTCGAAATGCCGCCATTCTCTCTTCGAAGTTGCCCGCATCAACCACTTCCGCACGACCCTCAGGACTATCCCATCGAGCCAGGGAATCAGGATTGAAGACCGCCCGCAAACTTGGGTCATCCAACAACTCCGGATGCGCGGCAAAATACCAGCCAAGCTGACGGATAGACAAGGTGGGGGTGAACACAACATCGTTATCGACAGCCAATTGAAGGAATTCCGACGAGGGCACTGGGTTATCGACCGGAGCGCCGCCCCCGGGCCCAAAGGTCAGCACAGTGGTATGAAGGAGGTCCCTCAAACCGGCACGGATCAGCTGGATGGCATCAGCTTCGCCATCGATGTGGGCAACCGGCACAGCCCCATTACGGATCGCCTCATCTATAATCGCCACTCGAATCTCAGGCCTGATCTTAAAGCCAGGCAGCGCGATAGCATTGACCCACATCTTTATAAACTGAACACCAAGCGCAATCTGCTTTCTGACCAGCATCCGCGCCTCGTCTTCCGTCGCCGGAGCATTCCGTCCGGCCGCGTTAAAACCACCGGGGTGCGAAAACCCGAGACCTGCGGTGTAAGCGCGCGGAAAGTCCGATCGCCCGGCGTTGGCCTCGAGCAAGAACTCTACGGCTTCTGGCGAATCGCTGCCGATACTTCGCGCGGTAGTTACGCCATAGTAGAGCTGCGCATTGAACTGACTCTTAATAGCGTCACTACCACCACGGTAGTGAACATGCATGTTCACCAGACCGGGAATAATCGACTTACCGCTAAAATCAATTACTTCCGCACCGGCAGGAACCGGAGTGGTCTCCCGCGAACCAGAAGCTGTGATCTGTCCATCGCGAATCACGATGACCGAATCTGCAACGGGCGCCGCGCCGGTTCCGTCAATCAACTGCGCCCCGACGAGGGCCAAATCTGCGGCCTCTATTGTCGGTGTCACATTCTCTCGACAGCCAGTCAAAGCGAGAACCATTCCAAATACCATCAGCTGAAATCGTTTCATAAAAACCTCTCAGAGGATTAGCGATCAACTCAATAGTCACCACTACAGCGATTCTAACAATGGCAGGTGAAGGCCGGGATTATAAAGTATCCCCAAATCCAAGTGTTGCCGAGTGAGGCAACAAAAGCACAAAGTAAATAAGATCGAACACAATGGACGCTCCCGTTAATCTGAAATAGCGAGGCGCTAAGGAACGTCCATCACATCAATAATGCAGTTTCACAAACCGTTCTTTTCTCGGTGTTCGATTTCCTGGCGACGCGCGCCCGCAAGAATCCCAATCATAGCGTGGTTGCCTTCGTGGCAGGCAAACTCATAGGGCTCCTTGTCAGTTAATCTCCAACTCACTTCAGCGCTGTAGGAATCCGTATAATTCGCGTCTTCCACTGTATAACCGTAGATTATGCCTCCATCATCGTTTCGACTAAATCGTTCGACTATACGACGGTCCGCCACTTCGCGAGGAGCCTCATCCATGATATTAACCGTTTCGACCACAAGGGTGTCTCCCTCCCACCTTGCGATGGAATCTCCGTCGTATGATGCATGACTTACATGCTTGTGCTCTTCATCATTGATACGAATTATCCGAGCCCAGTGATTCCACTCGATATAAATCATCAAATAGTCTTCAGTCTGGACAACTTTCTTTATGTTGTTATAGGGTAGCGACGCAACAGGAAGCGACGCAGGAGCAGTGTAGATACAACGAGTGCCTAGGGATAAATTCTCCGGACCGTCGAAGGGATGAATGTCAGGCTCTTCCAACCACCAAGCACCCCCCTTTGTATATTCCTGTGGCCATTCAAAGGGAATCCTCATGGCTGCTTTTTCCCTACCCTCCTCAGTAAGCCCAGGCATGCGTCCATTATCAGGGTAAGTAATAATCGAAGTTCGATACTTGCCGTTAATAGCAGAGGCACTGTCCCCAAAATTCATCCAGAAACCATCGTAGGCGCCGACATTAGCGCCCGCCTCCGGTGCAGGGCGATCGGGATCAAGCGGTTGGTCCCCGTAGGCGAGCCTATCTGCTGCGCCATCACTAATTGCCTTAACTTCTTCCTCAGTGTAAAACTCCCGGTCACCAAATTCTTCCGGGCGGTTCATCGGAGTCAGGGATGACGTATCGTAGTTTCCGCTAAAGTCCGGTTTGCCCGATGGCATGCGCGGAAAGCTTTCCTGAGCGATTAGCATAGACTGAACAAATGCAAGAGGTAGAGCGACTAGAATACTTAACAGTGCTTTTTTCATGGTTTGTACCTTCAATCCTCTATATTCTTAAAAATTTTTTCATANGCCCCGNTTAGGGGTCGTGAACTTCTATAGGCTACTCCAATCCCGCATATCAGTGCAAATTTGCAGCTCTGTCGGGCCTGCGAGAAGCCTAATTAGCGGGCCCTCTGACGAACAACCTCGACAACGTTCCCTGAGGGATCGCGGGCAAACAGCAACCCGTCGCCGCGCTCCCGAACGTACCCNCCAAGAGCCTTGATCCGCTCAAGCACACCGTCATAGTCAGTGGAGTAGATGGCGACTACTGGATAATTGCTCTTGGGCAGGGCTGGCTCGTCCATTGGCTCGTAGAGTGCGAAGAATAAACCTCCACCCATTTTCAGGAAAACTTCGTCGAAGCTGTCAGTAACGATACGATTGTCCGGCTCCACGTCAAAGACTTCCAGGAACCACTCCTCGGCCGCGGCACGGTCCTCGACTATGAGCCGAGCGCCCATCACTGCCGGCGGGCCTTGGACCTCGACTATCTCAATGGCGTTTCCGCTCGGATCATTGACGATTGAGAGTCGCGTTCCTCCGCCAAGATCGTATATCGGAAACGGCTTTCCTGCACTTTCGAACCGTGCTGCGACTTCTTCCAAGTCAGGCACAGAAATCGCTGAGACTGGGGCAGAGGTCTTTTTTAACGTCTCCTTCTCATCGTAGTCGAGCAGTCCTATCCGGCCATCCTCGGCCCATCCCATGAAAGGCTCAACCAGTCTCCCCTCATCCACATAGCGACGTAACTCCGGAATGCCAAGCAAGTCTTCATAGAAAGCCTTGCTGACCTCGGCGTCCTCCACCGTAAACTTGGTCGTGGTAACAGTGTGAATCGGCGCCTCCTCAGCCAGCACTCCCGAAGATGTAATCAGAGTGAGCGCGAGTATTGGCAGTAGCTGCCTGATTGCTGATGATGTCATTTGTGTATCCTCCTTCTATTGAGTCAATTCATCGTATACGGCTTCAATACGACCCAGCGGCATGGGCCAATTCAAATCGGCGATATCCAGCTCCTCGGCTATGCGATCGCGTCCGATTCCNTTATCAATCAGGACCTTTATCCGGGTCATGAATTTATCGAGTTTACTGCGGAATATGCGGATATCGGCCTTTCTTAGGATTGGTCCATGACCAGGAATAGCGGTATCGAAATCCAGCGTTAACAGGCCATCCAGCGTCGCCGTCCAATCCGCCGCGCTGCCACCGTTGTCAAAATCAAAGAACGGTGACATTGTGCTGCCATCCAGACGATTACCCCAGAGAACTAGGTCGCCGGTGTGTATCGTGCGTAGCGCAGGGAAATGAATCACCGAATCCCCACTAGTATGGCCACGACCAAAGTAATGGGCATTAACTTCCTGTCCACCCAATANCACGGTGGCACTTTTATCGTAGATGATACTTGGAGCTCCTTCCGGGTCATTCCGCACATCACGCAGCACATTGGTGCGTGCATTGCGATGAGCCAAAATCGGTATGCCATCCGCGAGGAAGTCGGTGTTACCACCCGCGTGATCGTAGTGGTGGTGGGTGTTGAGCATATAACGGATATCTTTATCCGTCACTTTCCTCAACTGCTCCATAACCTCAGGATAGCTATAGAAAAACTTATTATCTACAACGAGAACTCCCTCGTCTGTGACCAAAAACAATATGTTGCCCCCGCTAGAACCGCCAAAGCCCGGAACAAGATACAGATTATCCTTGCCAGGTACCGCACGCACCTGAACCTGTGCAGTCTCCGCTGCTGTCATCGTAGGAATACCCTGAGCATTAAGCGAAGACCCAAACAGGGCTCGCACCTGCGCCCGTGCTTCCTCCGCCGGTGTCACTGTGGGACTGTCTTGAGCACTAAGCGAGGTCACGAACAGCAGTAGACACAGCGAAGCGAACCAGCCTAAATCAGTACTAATTTTCATTTAAGCACCTCTGATTGCAATTATGCTCGGAGTTATCTTTCGGACGCTGCAAATAACTATCCTAACTCTTCTCTTAAAGGTAATTTGCCCGCAGCATAGTTACCTCCAAGTTTCTTTGAAAAAAATAAGTGCAAGGCAAAAAAGCCGCGCTAAAGAGCTCGGCTTTTTTGTTCAAGAAGATTCTCCACATTCCAAGTTAACCGGCTGCTTGTCGCGCACGTTGCGCGCGACTTCAGCCTATCCCCAGCTATCAGAAGCGCAAACGAACAGAGGCAACTGCCGAGCGCTCCGCAATAAACCAAGATTTTCCAGCTCGAGTGCCCATGTTATCCAGAACAAAGCTCAAGTTGGATTCGGTATCGGCTAGATTGTTGGCCTGTATCGACAAGCTCACGTTATCGTTTACATCCCAGATCACAGAGGCATCCAGAACGCCATTGGCGTCTTGCCATACCGGAAGGTTGGTGATCCCATCGCGGTAGCTCACCAGGTACTCGGAACGCCAATTATAAGCCAAGCGAGCCTGCCAATCGTACTTCTGATACATCAGCACTAGGTTAGCCGTGTGCTCAGATTGACCTACTAAGGGGACGGTATCCAAGTTAACGACCTCAGCATAGTTCCATGCAGTCTGGGACATCGCTGAGCCGTCGATGTGAGGGGGCACGCCGCTCGCTTCAATCCAGGTATAGTTGGCCTGCAATCCGAAACCGTTCCAGAAACCCGGCAGCATGTCGAAGAACTGCTGATAAGCCAGTTCGTAACCGTACATTTTACCGTCGCCACCATTAGTCTGAGACTCTACAAATACAGTCTGCTGCTGACCGGTTTTTCCATTGGTAATCTGTTGTGGGTTAGCTCCAAAGATGAAGAAGTTGCTTAGATCCTTGTAGAATACCCCGCCTGTCAACGAGGCGCCGTCACCGAAGTACCACTCCAGTGAGGCATCGTACTGTATAGATTCCATCGGTTCTAAGTACGGGTTGCCACCAACACCTTCCCAGCGAATCACCGAGGCGGACTGCGACGCAGTCTCCCAGCGTGCCGCGTTTTCGGGATCGGCGGGTATGCCTTGCACCACGTCAAGCTCTGCACTGGTCTGGATTTTATTCTGTATGCGATTCATGGTTGGCTGGGCCAGCGCCTTACTTACCGCAAAACGGCCAAGCAATCTCTCGTTCAACTCAACTTTCACATTCAGGCTAGGTAGCCAATCGGTATACTTGTAGCTGGCACTTTGAGCCATGGAGCTCTCTGTGCCGAAAGCACGTTCTGCGTCGCTCAGGTACCAGTATGCTTGTCTAGCCCAAAGAGCGTCGTCCGAGTTATAGAAATCGTCTAGCTGGGCGTAGTTGCCCGCATCTACTTGACCCTGTGCATAGGCCAACACGCCGGGTCCCGTCAACGGCGCGGTCACGCCATCAGGTAGCATGTAGGTAGTCCCTTCCCAGAACTGATCTAGNCCAGGAGAACGGACGAAACCAGTCGCCCTTCGGTCTAGTTCTACGTAGCGCATACCGATGTTGCCGGCCACACGCTTAGGCAGGTTATCAAGCTCCCAATCCAGACGCAGATAGGCGGCTGTATTGGTTTCAACGGTGCTGCTTATCCCATCCTCGTAGAACATCCCGAATTTGCTATCAACACCCGGACGGCAGCGATTTCCNCCATCCCAGGTTCCAGACGGCGACGTCTGAACAAACGCGGGGTTGCTCGGACAGATGGCACCATCCAGCATATTTTGAACNTAATCACGACTGAAGCCCAGCAGCGAATTGCCTCCGGCGATATCCAAGACACCTCCGCGGTGGAAGTTGGACCAGCTAGTCGCCTCGAACATATTGTGCGNTGCAGCTTGATCAGCCACATGGTCCATGTAGAGAGCGCCGGCGGCCCAGTTCGGTGAGATAGCTCCCCACCTGACTGGCGCATCGCGAAGCAGTTGTTCACGCTCGGCCCGACGGGCACCAAACTTGATATTAGTTAGCCAGGAAGAGTCGTCCACAACGTAGTCAAAATCNGCNCGGTACGCGTCGGAATCACCCTCGTCACGGCCAAATATATCCCAGGCGCTATCCATCGAGTAGCTCGTGGGATCCTGAAAGTAATTGGAATCACCTAGCGGATCGTCGGTCCAGCCCGCGCGATAGACACCGTTATTGTAGGCTGTCGGATTGTTGTCACGATCGCCGTTCCAAGGACTGATCAAGTCCAGTGTCGGCTTGCNGCCAGTCACATNNAATCGCTGCATTCCGGGTACAGTCATGCTCATCAAATTAATATCTTGCCTCTGGATGGCATCGATGTGCTGGTAATCAAACTCTGCGGTCCAGTTATCATTCGGTGTCCAGACAAAGTTCAGGGAGATATCATCAAGCCTCCTAGTCGTCTCGTTCCGCTCGGTTTGCGTAGTGAAATCATGACCGAACTGAGACATACCGCCCACATCACCGTAATACCAGGGGCGAGGTATATAAGGATTGACATAGCGGGTATTCGGCTCAGTGGCTCCCGGACCAATCATCCCGTTGGCTCGCCAACCCCAGTTGGCATGGGCCAACGTACCGGACTCGAACACACCGTTATTATCAAACTGGAATTGGGTGTCCCCGTAGGGACGAGTGTTTCTTGAGTTGATGCTGGTCCCCCCATCATAGCGGAGCCAATTTTGCCAAAAATTGTATGTCGAAGCGGAGCGTATGTACTCCGCCGTCAAAAGGTACTTGTTTTCAGTATCGCGCCACTGGAAAGAGATAACCCCACCGTCTGTGGTATTTTCGTCTTCTTTCTGTGTGAAGTTTGCACCTGAGGGCACCTTGACCTGACCGCTAAACCTCTCCGCACCGGCAAGGGCCCAGGAGTCGTAAGGCACGTAAGGGTTGATATGAACCGCGTTTGACCAGGCTTCCCTCTCGGAAGTCTGGGCTTGGATCAAAAAGCCGAACTCGCCAGAATTGGTCTCCCAGCGGTTGCTGTATANGGCNGAAGTGCCGGGGTTCCATTGGTTATTAATATCGCCCCAACGGCCCTCCGCNTTAATCGCTATCATCTGCCCCTCTTGATCAAAAGGCTTACGGGTAAGCAAGCTCACAGTCCCGCCAATACCCCCTTCAATCATGTCCGCTGTCTGGTTCTTATAGATGTTCACCCCAGCCAACAACTCCGGTGCAACATCACCAAAAGAAAGACCNCGCCCGCTGGCGTGAAAGGCATCGCGTCCATTGAATTCGGAACGGGTGGCCGACATACCTCGGATTGCCACCCCTCTTCCCTCGACCGAAAAGTAGTCTGGCCAACCCTGGCCAACACGTTCAATAGAAACACCGGGAATCCGCTGCATGGCCTCTAGCACCGATCGATCGGGNAAGACGCCAATATCAACTGCACTTATCGCGTCAACGAAAGTGTCNGCTTGTCTCTTGATCTCCGCGGCACTCCGNAGAGCGGCTCTNGAACCCCGAACAACTACCTCTTCTATTTGGTTTACTTGTTCTTGNNCCTGCACTGCGACCGGCGCNCCCGCCGCGACTAGGCTAGCAGCAAGCAATGATCGNTANATCTTAGCTCTTAGAAAGGGCGGGTTGGAATTCTTTNGGTGAAATCGNCTCATTACTCTNACTCTCCTCNTNATATAGGGTTCAGTCTGCGCCTTAATANATTTGCGGCNGGAGACTAAAATAAAATCTNGNTGAAGTTACAATCATTCTNANGAAATTTAAATAGCACNAGATGAGTTTAGACNNCGNANTGCCANNAANAGNNGGNTACATNGTGATAAATTGTAACAATAAAGGCACAAATCGGTTTTAGTACCTGCAGCTACCGAAGCTCTTCTAAAATTGACGGAGCCGAACTTGCCGGTTCTGGACTACTAGTCTTGCAGACGAACTACCTCGACGACGTTACCGGANGGGTCATTTGCTAGGAACATACCAGAACCATACTCTNTNANACCNANNCCNCCNGCTTTGACNCGTTCAAGCANCNCNTCGAACGCTGANGAGTAGATCGCNACCACNGGGTTCTCGCTCTTGGGNAGNGGCGCTTCNCCCTTAGGCTCGTAAAGTGCGACGAACTTGTCGTCACCAAAATCAAAGAAGACCTCATCGAANCTCTCCGTTACGATGCGCCGTCCTGGCGTNAAATCGAAAACNCGCACAAAGAATTCTTCCGCGGCNGCTCGGTCCTCGACTATCAGGCGGGCACCAACCACCTTCGGGGGACCATCAACCTCGACCAGTTCAATCGTGTTGCCGCTCGGNTCGGTGGTGATTCCAATACGCACGCTGCTTCCATCGCCAACTTCGACCGACGTGATATTTAACGCGTGGTTTGCACTCTCCATTCGTGCGGCTACAGCATCGATGTCGGGTATCATCACAACAGAAACTGGNTGCGGAGTTTTCTCGATGTCTTCTATCTTACTAAAGCCCAGCAGCCCGACACGCATGNCTCCCTCGCCAAAACCCATAAACGGCTCAATGAGACTGCCGGGGCTCTCAAATCGACCAACTTCTTCCATCCCCACTAGACCTTGATAGAACGCAACAGCAGCATCGACATCGCTGACGGTAAACTTTGTCGTACGCAATTCATGCGGCTGGGCCGAGGCGCCGAGGATTGACGTTAATATCGCGATGCTGCATAAAATTATTGTTAGTGTTTTTTTCATGAGTCTTACTTTGAGTTTCTCCTAGTTAATTTGGACTCGAGGTGATCATGAGTTTGTCCAAGGCGTTCTCCCCCGATTCCAACTCGGCATCCCCTGCTGGAAACTCATTGGATTTCANGATGAACGCTAAGATATCCTCGTATGATCCCTTCGACAGACTGCGCGGCTGATCTTGAGGCATGTCGTTCCGTATTTTTGAGTACAGTTCACCCAGAGATTTTCCTTCCCAAAGAAACATGAACCCCATACCTACCAGACCAGCTGCATGACTGTCGCCCCTCAGATCGGCGCCATGGCATGCCGCGCAGCGCGCTTTATAATCTTCCGCACCTCGTTCAGCCTGNGCCTCGGTATAGGAACCGCTCCAGATCGATTCTGCTGCATCGACGTGAAGAGTCCATGGAATCAGCAATACAACAACCGCAGCTAAATAACTGAAGGGAATGAATNTGTTTCGTGGTGAATGTTTCNTCATNCTTTTTCTCCTACTTCTGTAATTCTATAAAGCTTCCAAATTCTTNTGGCAACNCNATCACATTTTNANTCTACCATCGCCGCTATAACAAATCGGCTATGAAAGACAGCTGGCACTTTAAGATCACAACTCTCCAAATTATAAANGCTTGAGCNTNATCACTTTGCGCCATNAGATTTATCTTTGACCCGAATAACCTGANTGCTATCAACACCAAGTTAAGTAATTCCCGCGTAAACTTAAACNTCATTAGTTTACCAATATTCTTATTCGATTTGTCCCATTCTCTGCTTCTATGCTATNCAGGCAGCTCTCANTCCCCACTATTTNNGTNCGCNNTNGGTCTGCGCAGNGTTCACATNCCAAGAGGAGATCAGGAGCATAAGCGAACCAAGNAGCGCCGTAGCGGCGAAAGCCATTCCAAAAATCACCTCGCTTACTACATTTGACCATAGCGTTGGACCCTCCGGCGTGACATAAATCTCACTCCATTTCACCACTCCAAACAGCATTAGAGTATCAAGTATTCTGGCGCCAATCGTTAAGACGGCCCACGTGCAGATCCAAGAGTTTTTTTTTCGAAAGTCGACACTCTTGCTATTTGAGGACAGCCCGCATTGAATCGCAAAATAGAACGCCGCGATAAACCCCGCTATGTCCAGAACCCANGCGTTAATCCCCCAGTTAAAACCATCCACTGCACAGGTAATAATCACAGTTAACAAATGTGTAGCCACGAAACAGGCACCCAACAGAGCCGCAACGCCNATAAATCGGTGNCCCACAGTGAGCACAGGCGCCTGAAACAACCCGCTTACCCCAAAAATGTTAAAATTAATCATGCAATATTTCCGGACCACTAAAAGCCGTATAATCCGCCACAACCGCCTCAGTTAGGGTAATGCAAAGATAAAAAGATTTGTACCACGGCTCGGCCTTAACTCGGGAGTCCCAATGCTACCCAACCAGGGCCCGGTATTTACCGCAACATACTGCTTCCCATCCACGGCATAGCTTATCGGGAAGCCGACTACCGGGGAGCCCAAGTTTATTTCCCANAGGACCTCACCCGTCCCATGATCGTGGGCCCGAAAACGGCCGTTGGCATCTCCGCCGAATACCAGCCCTCCGCCGGTAGCCATTAGCGACGTAGTGCCGGCCCGCTGCTCATGAAGCCATTCGGTGCGACCGGTTTCGGCATTGATCGCTCTTACGGTGCCCAAGTTATCCGTGCCGGGNGCCATCCGATGCCTGGCCGCCAGCGAATAAAGGGCCAGGCCACCTCTGACAATCTCACGCTCGAGCTCGGTAGTCCTTTGTGTGTCGAAGTCAGCTGTTGCCATCATNTCNGCGCAGGTGTTGCGCAACGGAAAGTACATGGTATTGGTAAGAGGGCTATAAGTCCCTGTTTCCCAATTCTTGCCCCCGAGCCAGGTCGGGCAGACAAACACAATCTGTTCGGTTTCACGAAAAACCACCTCTGGATTTTCCGTAACCGCGCCACTCGCGCCGTCGATGNTCTGNATTATGTTCTGGAATACGGTAGGGGTTGCCCACAGGAACTCACCGGTCTCCCGGTCCAGCGTGTACACCACTCCNGTCTTGCCGGGAATACCGGTGATGACCTTACGAANNTCNCCAGCTTCTAAATCTGGATTTATCCACTCNACNTCGTCTGGATCNGGGGTCACCGCNGTGTCAACCAGNAGGCGCTCNAAAGGATGGTCCATGTCCCAGTGATCATTGAGGTGCTGGTAGTACCAGCGTATCTCACCGGTATCAATCTCCAGTGCCAGNGTNCTNTTGTGATACAAGTAATTCTTGTCGACNCCATCTAGAAAAATTTTCGGTGCCGGGGAGGTAACCGAGGTACCGAAGATAATGAGCTTCAGTTCGGGATCGTAGCTGGAAGGAGTCCAGGATCCCACTTGTTGACGCAGCTCATAAGGCACATCACCCCAAGTCTCGAAACCCGGCTCTCCTGGGGCTGGAATCAGCTGGCGGCGCCAAAGTTCTTCTCCGGTAAGGGCATCGTGGGCTGCAACAAAGCAAGCTTCGGGTCCACCCCCTCCATAACTGAGTGTCGACTTACAACTGCGACCAGAAATCACGCGACCATCGGCAATAATNGGCCCCGAACTATGGGTTCCAGTATTGACCTTGTAGTCAAAAACCTGGCTCTCCCAAACGATTTCACCCGTTTGGGCATTTAGTGCAAACACAAAACCCTCAGCACTAGAGTCAATGATTAGATTTTCGTATATGGCCAAGTTTCGATTATTGCTGCCGTGTGGACCAATCCACTCGGACACATCATCAGGAAGGTCCCGTCGATATGCCCAGATCACGTCGCCACTGACGGCATCGATGGCTTCGATCACATCATTTGCCTGCGGAACGTAGAGCACGCCGTTATATGCAAGCGGCGTAATTTCATCAGTAGCGGCGGCCANGTTGCGAGTCCATACCATCCTCATCTGGCCGACATTGTCTTGGTTGACTTCAGCCAACGGGCTGTAGCCCCAGCTATCAAGTGTGCGACGCCACATCAGCCAGTCGCTGGGAGCAGGGTCCTGCAACATGGCATCAGTAACCGGTGGAAAGCTGCCACTACCCTGACCATAACTGACCGGGCTGGATAGAATAACAAGGCTTGCCAGCAAGATAGCCAGGGTCGTTTGTACAGACCGGGAAAAAACACCGAGGGTGGTCTGGGAGATAGCAGTGCAGGTGTGTATCACGTTTTTCATGGCTATGTTGTTATCGAAATTTGGATTGCAACAGCAGGGCGGTCCGCTTTGAACCGCCACGGGAGGAGCTGACGAGCTCCATTCTAGCTTTATCTTCGCGTCCGTTAGGGCAATGCAAAGATGAACAGGTTAGCGTTGCCGCTGGGCCTTATCTCGGGTGTGCCAACACCGCCCAGTCCACGCCCAGTATTTACCGCAACATACTGCTTCCCATCCACTGCATAACTTATCGGGTAGCCCACTACTTCAGCGCCCAGATTTATTTCCCAAAGTATCTCACCGGTCTCATCATCGAAGGCCCGAAATCGACCGTTCACATCGCCACCAAATACCAGTCTGCCTCCGGTGGCCACATAGGATACAGTGCCGGCACGCTGTTCATACAACCACTCAGTGCGGCCGGTCTCGGCATTAATCGCTCTTACGGTGCCCGAGTTTGACTCACCAGGAGTCAAACGTGCTCTGGCCGCCAGTGAATAGATAGCCTGCTGGCCACCGATAATTTCATTCGCGAGCTGATTGTCCCTGACCGTTTCGAAGTCGGCGGTGGCCATCATGTCGGCACAGTTGTTGCGCACCCCATAATACATGTTGTTGGTAATCGGACTGTAGGCACCTGCTTCCCAATCTCTGCCCCCAAGCAAGTGCGGACAAACCATCACAATCTGTTCGTTCTCGCGAAAGATCACTTCCTCGTTGAGTACCACCTCGCCAGTGGCGCCGTTAATATTCGAGATAACGTTTTGAAATGTGGTAGGTGTTGCCCACAGAAACTCGCCGGTCTCGCGGTCTAGTGTGTAAACTATGCCGGTCTTGCCGGGAATACCGGTGATGACCTTGCGAACTTCGCCAGCCTCCAAATCTGGATTTATCCACTCAACTTCGTCTGGATCGGGAGCCACAGCGGTGTCTACCAACAGGCGCTCAAAAGGATGGTCCAAATCCCAGTGATCATTCAGGTGCTGGTAGTACCAGCGTATCTCACCGGTTTCAAGCTCCAGCGCCAGGGTGCTGTTGTGATAAAGATGATCGTTCTCGACGCCACCTAAAAAGAATTTCGGCGCGGGCGAGGTCACAGAGGTGCCTATGATAATCAGCTCCAGCTCCGGGTCGTAGCTGGCGGGCATCCACGAACCCACGTGTTGGCGCTGCTCATAAGGCACATCACCCCACGTCTCGTAACCCGGCTCCCCGGGCTTTGGAATCAACTGGCGGCGCCACAGTTCAACGCCGGTAAGGGCATCATGGGCGGCGACAAAGCAGGCTTCAGGTCCACCTCCTGGATAAGTAGGTTTTGATCGACAACTGCGACCGGAAATTACACGACCATCCGCAATAATTGGCCCCGCACTATGGGTGCCAGTATTTACCTTATAGTCGAAAACTTGTGTTTCCCACACGGTTTCCCCGGTTTGAGCATCCAGTGCAAAGACGAAACCGTCATCACTGGTGTTGATAATCAAATTCTCAAAGATTGCTAGATTGCGGTTATTGCGGGCATTGACACCTACATAATCATAAAGGCCTTCCGGATGGTCACGCCCGTATTCCCAGACCTGGTCGCCAGTGCGAGCATCAATGGCCTCAATCACGTCATTGTGCTGAGGAACATAGAGCATTCCGTTATAGGCCAGAGGCGTAATTTCTCCGGTACCGGTGCCCAAGCCGTGGGTCCATACCATCCTCAGCTGATCCACATTGTCACGGTTGACTTCATCCAAGGGGCTGTAGCCCCAGCTATCAAGCGTGCGACGCCACATTAGCCAGTCGCTGGGAGCAGGGTCCTGCAACATAGCATCGGTAACCGGTGGAAAGCTGTCGCTAGCCTGACCGTAACTAGCTGGACTCATTAACACTGCACTTGCCAACAAGACAGCCAGTGCGGTTTGAACCATCCGGGAAAAAATACCGGCCGTCGTATATCGGATAGTGAGGTAAGCAGATTTCGTGTTCTTCATGGTTTTGATCTTCTCACAATTTAAATACAGAATTCATTGTTGACTAATAAATTTACAATTATTCTAATAGAATTTAAATAGCACCAGATGAATTTGAGTAACATCATGTCAATTAAAAGGCGTAAACTGGTAATAAATTGTAACGGTGGAGTTCCGATTAGTTTTCTTCGATGCTCAAGATGGTCCTGAGTTTAAATAAAAGGCTGTCTATATCTGCGAGATCCAGGATCAAGTCGTAATAAGTGTACTTAAGATTGCCACCGGCGCTCGTGGTTGGTACAGCGACAATGTCCTTATAAACGTTGGTAGAAAGCTCAAATTGCCCCGAACAATCTGGGCTTTCACCAAACTGATCGAAAGCCCCTTCAACGTTAAAAGGTCTAAACTTAACCAACTTGAATGTGGCTTCGTCCACATTGGCCAAGTCGAAATTCATGTCATAGCGCTGGTATCCGTCAAGCAAGTAGGGTTCCCCATTTAGGGTCAACTTAATGCAGCTTCGCAACTTAAGTTTCTCTGCATCAAATACACTGATGGAGTTTAAATTTTTGGAGAGGAATGAAGGGGCAGGTATCCCATTATAATCTGCAGAAAACTCTTCTTCAGAATCTACTGGCTTCGATACGGTAATGGTTACACTTGTGTTAGCTTGTTCACCATCCTCATCTGTTGCTCTAAAAGTAACCTCTGTGACTCCATCTTTAAGCGGTAATTTTACAAAGGTGCCTGTCGCAACAATTTCACCGCTGACCAGCCATTCTGTGGAAGAAATGCTGCCATCAGAGTCCACTGCAGTTGCAGAAAGTGAAATAATTTCACCGGCAATACCATCGGTATCCCCGACGCTTCTGCTGCCACCAACTATGCCTGCCACTGGTGGTACATTCGGGGCGGAAATACTAACTGTAACGCTGGCGCTCGTACTTAAGCCCCGATCATCTGTTGCGGTGAACGTCACCACTGTGTCGCCATCGCTGAATTTCTTGATAACAATTGGCCCGTTCGAGACCACTTCCCCGGCGACGTACCACTTTGTCGTCTCGATGCTGCCATCAACGTCAGAAGCCATCGCCGATAACGAAACTCTCTCACCAGGCGCTCCATCACTATCCTCGACACGCCGATCACCCTCAGAGATCGTCACCTTTGGCACCAAATTAGGCGCGACGGTAATCGTAGCATTCGTGCTACTTATAGCCCCCTCATCGTCCGTCGCACGGAACGTCACCACTGTCGCGCCATCACTGAGAGGTAGCTCAGCCAAGGTCCCTTGGGCAACCACCTTGTCCGCGACTAACCATTCGGATGAGGCGACACTACCATCAGAATCTGTGGCCGTGGCAGATAGAGAGACAGTCTCTCCGTCAGCTCCATCAGTGTCTGTAATACTTCTATTCCCGCCAGTAATTTCCACCACCGGCGGCTTATTCGGTGGTTCAACAGTGATCTCGACAGAGTCGCTGTGAGTATCTCCTCCCTTATCAGTCGCCCGGTATGTGATAGTGTTCACACCATCTTGTAACGTGAGATCCCAGTTCCCACCAATGCCCTGTATGTCTCTATCGGAGTAGTCGCTACTGCTATAGATATCACCATTGATAAGAAGAGTAGCTGAATTTATACCATTGGGTGCTGGCCCACTGTTGTCAGTAGCTTGAGTGCGAATAGTAATTTTCTCGCCAGGCAGTCCGTCGCTATCAGGCAGAGGATTGTCTCCTTCGTAAGTAATCCCGACGTTTGCATGGCCCCCGGGTTTTACAACCTGGACAAACACCTGTGCGAGGGTCTGCGCTCCACGATCATCCACTACTCTCAGCACAACTTGGTAATGACCCCCATCAGGAATCCGTAAGCTTACAGAGGTTCCGGTCGCAGCTACTTCACGGACCGGACCCGTTGAAACCGACCAGTCTGTCGATACGATACTGCCATCAGAATCCGAAACTGTGGCCGAGAAGGAGACCGTCTCCCCCGGAACTCCATCCGAATCAACAACCGTGCTATAGGTGTCGTTACCNCCAGTAATAGTCGCCACTGGCGCGACATTGGGTGGGAGTGGTTCAGAAACAGTGATCGTTATCGTCCTGCTGGTAATACCCCCACTATTGTCTGTCGCTCTAAACATGACCGAATTGCTGCCGTCGCTCAGCGAGATATTCGCTGTCTGTCCGGTTGCAACAACGGAGCCATTCACCAGCCACTCCTCAGCAGAAATACTGCCATCTAAGTCGGTCGCTGTGACGGAAAGAAACACCGGCCCCTCACCCGGGCTGCCATCAAAATCCGGAATACTTGTATCGCCCTGAGAGGTTGTGCCAATAGGGTTCATTACTTCGATAAGCGATACTGTTGGCGCGACATTTGACTCCGCAGCCGTGGAAACATTAACAGTCACGGTCGCACTGGAGCTTTCGCCATCATCATCGGTTGCTCTGAACGTAACTGAAGTGGCACCATCGCTGAGCTGCAAACTTGCAGAGGTTCCAGTCGCTGCTACTGAGCCACCGACCAGCCACTGAGTGGATACCACGCTGCCATCCGAATCCGATGCTGTGGCCGAGTAAGAGACCGTCTCCCCCGCGCGGCCATCCGTATCCTTGACGTATAAGCCGCCCCACGAAACCGTTATGGCTGGTGCAAGATTTGAAGTGGAGGGCGGAGAGACAGTAATTGTTACGGTCGAGCTGGTGATGTCACCATCATTATCCGTTGCCCTAAACGTGACTGAATTGGCTCCGTCACTGAGTGAAAGGTTCGCCGAGGTTCCCGTCGCCATCACCGTGCCACCGACAAGCCACTCGGTAGACGACACGCTACCGTCCACGTCTGTGGCCGTTCCTGACACAGAAACAACCTCACCAGCCGCGCTATTACTATCAGAAATGGTCCTGTCTCCACCCGCAATCGAGACGGTAGGCACAGCATTCGCATCAGGCCCGGCAACCGCAATCGTTACACTCGCACTGGTGCTGTTCCCGTCATTGTCTGTCGCACGAAACGTAACTGCAGTGGCACCGTCACCAAGCGACAGGCTCGCCGAGGTCCCTGTCGCCACCACACTATCCTCGACAAGCCACTCGGTGGACGACACACTGCCGTCCGAGTCCGTTGCCGTGGCAGAGACAGATACCGTCTCCCCCACTTTGTTATCCGTATCTACAACGCTCCTGTTACCACCAGAAATCAAGACCGTTGGGGAGGCGTTTGACGCCGCAACTGTAATTGTCACAGTGGCGCTCGAGCTGTCACCGCTATTATCCGTAGCTCTGAACGTAACTGAATTGGCGCCGTCACTGAGTGAAAGGTTCACCGGGTTTCCCGTCGCCACCACAGTGCCGCCGACAAGCCACTCGGTAGACGACACGCTGCCGTCCAAGTCTGCTGCCGTGGCAGAGACCGATACCGTCTCTCCCGCATTGCCATCCGTATCCGCAACGCTCCTGTCCCCACCAGTAATCGAGACCGTCGGCCGGGAGTTTGCCGCCGCAACGGTTATCGTCACACTCCTGCTTGAGATGACTCCTTGATTGTCTGTCGCTCGGAAAGTAACTGCGTTGGCACCATCGCCAAGTATCAGGCTCGCAGAAATGTCCGTCGCCACCACACTGCCGCCGACAATCCATTCGGTAGATGATACGTTGAAAGGTGTATCCGTTGCTGTTGCAGAGACGGATACAGTCTCTCCCGCATTGCCATCTGTATCTGCAACGCTCCTGTCACCACCGTCAATGGCTACAACTGGAGCGTTATTCACATTGAGTTCTACGGTGTCGCTATTAGACTCGCCCGCACTATCTGTAGCCCGAAAGGTAACAACATTTTGACCGTGAACGACAGCGATGTCCGCGGAGTTTCCTGTGGCCACGATAGATCCACCAACCAGCCACTCTGCGGATGTTATTGTGCCATCAGAGTCTGATGCGGTCGCTGACAGCGATACGACCCCATCCCGTGCCACGATATCTCGACTTCCTCCAGTTATCTCAACCTTGGGCGGATCGTTCCACCTGACGTAGAAATTTATGTCGGATGTCATCTCCATCGTCGCATCGAGTTTGTTACCGTACGAATCCATACGCCACGATGTCACCCTAGCAGTATAGAGCCCATTAAAGTCCCTAAGGCTAACGTTACAGGTCGANGTTATNCCGCTTGTCTGNCAACCGCCCNCACCTTGCCAACTCTGGTTATATATCGCAAGATTATGNATGGCANTGATNCCGCTATCGGTGGAGATAGTGAAAGTGAGTTCTGCTTGGCCCGTGCCCTTGTTATGTGGTCTTATGGTTACATCACTAGAACCAAGAGGATAGCTAACACCGCCGTAGGAGGCTGTGATTGAAGCCTCAACCTTCGCCATAGGAGGAACGACATACCAGGTCTGGTAACCTATCCCTGGATTATTGGTGTAGTACCGGATAGTGTTTTCACCGTCATCTAACCGAATAGTTAGGTTGCCAGTCTGATTCACTCCTAGCCTGGGCCCACCATTAACCGTCCAGTAGTCTCCAGTTTCTTTCCTAACAAAGGTGAACTCTTCTCCGGCCAAACCATCGGTGTCGGCAAAAGAGTGCGGCTTTCCTCCGCCGGCGTCTCGGTGCGCTAACTTTGTAGTCGTTCCACTATCATCCAAAAACCAAGGCGCGTCTGGAGTCTGGCCACTCGCTTGACTCGCAAGAAACAATGCTTGGATTGCGGTTAAAATAAAGGCCGGATATTTGATAAATTGAATTCCCTAGCTCGTCTAAATTGCAAGGTATTCACACCGATTTTGGTTCAGATGATAAACGCCCCTTTAAAGAACGCATATAAACATGAAAATAGGCCCCATGCTACCTTTTGAGAATGCNCGCATAGCAAGCAGAAACGCTGATGACTTATGAAATCGATGNAGTGCAGNACCNAGCCGTTTCGATTTACGNCGNGGATATTCCAGGCCACTTAAGAGTTTATAAAAAACCAAACCGGATAATGCTTCAACTATAACAAGAATCAACGAAGTCCGTTAAAAATAGCCTGCTGCTCCTCTCCGGAGGCAGCGTCCTTTTGGAAGTAAACTAAGAGCCCATTGGCGTCTGAATTGATCGCTAATTTAAATGACTCTGCCCCTGGACCAAGTAAAGTACAGGTAATGCCTCCAGAGTTTGCATCCACGCAGCTCCCTGTTAACAATCGCAANCCNTCAGGAATATTTATACTGCCTATGGCGTCATAAAAAAACCGTCTCGGAGTAATATCAAGATTCAATTGCGAGGAGCTTATTGCATTCTCCCCTGTAAGGGTCCAGGTTCCGCTATATGTCTGCCCNAGGCTAGACATCGAATATCCAAATATTGCGACCAAAAGCAGCTTTCTCATTTATAACTACCCCCAACTTCAGAAATAAATATCTATAGAAACTTACTTAGAAAACATTACAAAAATTCAGACTCCAAGGCAGTGATTACAATCACAATCGTATTTTTACGCCCCCATTAATCACAGAGCCATCGAGAGGTGCAAAGATATCTGAAAANGTTGGATTGAGTCTTGAACCAGTATAAATTGACCCGAACCGNGTCTGGCGGGTATCGGAAAAGTTCTCAAAATTGAGAAAGACTGAAAAATCNTCATCAATTGTCTTTTCCATCATCAGTCCAAAAATCCAAAAGTCCCTTGCCATGCTGCNGTCAGTTAATCCCTGGCGACCGTAATAATATGCTTCGAGCCCTATCCTAAAATCATCCTCGCGCTCGTATACAAAAACATTATTAACACGATCCTTTGGCATAAGAGGAGCCATTCNTACTCTCGTTGCAGTATGCTCTTGTACATCCGCATGAGTATATCCAAAGAAGTATTTAAAATCGTTCCAGCGCCACACTACTCCCAGCTCTGCACCCTGCGTTTCAAGAAAGTCATCGGGCTGACGGTAAGCAAACTGCTCGACACCTACTTCTACCAGCCGCAGAGGGTTATCCACCCGAGTAGTAAAAACTAATAAATTAATATCTAGAGTAGCGCCACCAGCAAGACCAAACTCATGGTTAAGGTCAATATTAAAGCCCGTTGATTCCTCTGCAACTAACTGCTCCATTTCCAACGGCAATATTCCGCGATACTGAATCACCTCCGACTCCTCGCCAAACAACGTAGGCTCCTTGTATCCTGATCCTCCTCCTATCCTGAGCGTAGTATAGGCGCTTGGTTTATATAAGAGTGAAGCTCGAGGCAGGAAGAGACTCCCATACTCGGACGTTGAGTCAAGGCGTAAACCACCCTCAACTGACCAAAACTCACTTAAGGAAAATGTTCCCTGCGCAAAANCCCCGACCGTTTGAGTANCAAAATCCAAGGCCATAGATGGGCTTAAAATGTCTTGATCGAATTTTTCAGTCCAGAGGTTAAGTCCAACGACCCATTCCATTAACTCTGCCNACCCTGCCAGATGAACTTCAGAGAAGCTGGAAAGTTGTTCCCCTTTAAAANAATGACCTGGCACTTCAAGATCCTGTCGATAATGATTTACACTATTTCGAATTACAAATTCTTTGCCCGATTGCAGTTGAGATACATACTCTAACTGCGTTGAAAATCGATCTGTTGCAATCCTTTCAAAATAGGCTGCGGCGTGTCGGTCACCATCAATGTAATCCATGTCGCCACCTATCCGATTCTCTTTGACTGCGTTAAATCCCAAGCTCAATTGACTATTTAAATTTTCGATAAAAAGATGCGGGTTTAAAGTCCAGCGCTCAAATTCTGGGATAGCACTAAAACCGTTATCTGCTGAGTCATAAGCTTCACTTTTATTGTAAGAAGCAAAGATTCTCTTCCCCAGAGNTCCTTCCGTGGATGTATGAAAACTACTTGCATCCAAGCCNCCTGCCGAGGTCGCGTTAAGTAGCATAGATGTCTCAGGCTCTATGCCGGGTTTTTTAGTCACCAAATTCACTAACCCTGCTATGGCGCCGCCACCGTAGAGGGTTGAATTTGCGCCCTTTATTACCTCTACTTGCTGCAGATCTAGTGGCGCGATCTGCAGCAATCCCAANCCGGATGAAAAACCACCATACATTGGCAAACCATCACGAAGAAGCTGAGTATATTTTCCATTCAGACCTTGAATTCGAATATTTGAGTTAAAGCTTGTTGCCGATGTCTGCTGGACATGAATCCCCGTAGACTCATTCAACATCATTCGGATATCACCGGGCTTCATGTTGGCTTTTTCGTTAATTTCTTCACCGCCTAGCACTTCAACACGAGTGGGTTGTTGTTCAAAGCTACGACGGTTTCGGGTGGANGTAATTACTATTTCTTCTATTTCTTCAGAAGCTTCATCACTTTGGGCTGTTGCACCCCGATATATCGATGGCAAAAACAGAATTANAATAGTAAGTCTATAGATAAGCTTTTTAAATAAGTGCATTTTACCCACCTGTCCTTGGTGGTGCTCGTATTGGACGGAGCGCTATAGGTGCTCTATCAAGCACTAGCGAGCGACGGGTAAGATTTAAATCTGTAGGAATGAAATTAGTCTTGAAAAGCTGNTCCGGACTCACCTCAGCCTCGTCCATATTGGTATGGCAGACTAAACAGTGGAGATCCTCACAATTTGGGTCTTCGGCGTGTGCAACCTCCAGAAGCTGAGCACAAAGCAGGATTGCACAGAGGGATAGGGAGAAATATTTGGCGAATATACTCACACGTATTCACCTCTCTCTTGCCTCGGCGGGCCTCTAATAGGCAAATTCACACTGAATGCGTTGCCTATCAATAAACCTAGATGAGAAATGATTAATCGTGCTGGTTTTGTAGCAACATTCGTGGGTTGGCTAAAGCTGCTTTGATCCTCGTTTGCATTAGCATGACAGACTAAGCAATCGAGTTTGTCACAGTCGATTTCATCAGAGTGTCCAGCCTCAGCAATCGGCACACAAAAAATAGCGATTACTAAAACCAATCTTAAGGAAACCATATTGCGTGCCTTTTTTTATTATTATTAGGCAATTGACAACCTCTAGGCGTTTAATAACAAAACCCGGGGGCTTTAAAAAATAAGCCTGCTTATCGACTTATGAATTTGTGATTTTCAATTTTTTAAGTATTAAAGCTAGCATAGTTTAACGAAATTATCTCATCTGTTGGTTGAAAACTCCTCGTTTGTANNCGCGGTCAACATTCATTACTTTCAGATGCTTGCATGAAGCTCGGCTGCCCATTTTTTCTCCTTTGGAAATTATGAAAGAGCCTAAATTCTCCCAAGGACAGCTCTTAATTTAGACCCACTCTATGTCGCAGCCCTAGATTTGAAAAAAACGTGAATTTTTTAGTGATAAATAACTTATGAGAATTGCTATAAATGGTTTTGGAAGAGTAGGCAGAAATATCGCAAGAGCTCTTCTTGGTCAGAGACTCCAAGCTCTTGCTGGCCTCAAACTGATTGCAATTAACGATTTGGCTCCGATAAGTCATAGCGCTCACTTATTGAAATATGACTCAGTCTACGGTCAATTTGATAAGCCTGTATCGACCTTGAGCGACCAAATTCTAGTTGCAGACGAGCGCATAAGATACTTCAGCGAAGCAGACCCAGGGAAAGCGAGTTGGGGTAAGCTCAATATTGACCTGGTGCTCGAGTGCACGGGCTGTTTTTCCTCAGCCGAAAAATCTTCTAGTCATCTCGATGCAGGGGCGGCCCGGGTACTGATCTCTCAGCCGGCGACGGGAGTCGATAAAACAATCGTATTCGGCGTGAATCATGAAACCCTTTCGGACTCTGACTTAATTATCTCAAATGCTTCCTGCACGACCAATTGCTTAGTACCGCTAGCCAAGGTAATTAATGATCATTTTGAAATCAAGGAAGGGTTGATGGTAACCACACACGCTTATACTAATGACCAAAACTTGTTGGATGTCGATCACTCTGATTTATACAGAGCTAGATCAGCTGCTCTGTCTATGATCCCAACTAAAACTGGCGCTGCTGCTGCCGTTGGCGATGTCTTACCCGAACTTAAGGGGAAACTTGACGGCATGGCAATAAGGGTACCGACACCAACAGTTTCACTATTAATTTTGACCTTTGTGACGGTGAAGAACTTTGAAATACGTGAACTCAATAAGGTCCTTATCGAAGCCTCTAAGACTAATTTACGTAATGTACTAGAGGTTAACGACATTCCCCTGGTAAGTGCTGATTTTAGAGGTCATACGGCATCATGTATCTACGACAAGGCACACACGAAGAAAACAGGCTCGACAACTAAAGTACTTGCTTGGTATGACAACGAGTGGGCATTCTCGAATCGGATGTTGGATGTCGCCTTATATATTAAAAAGAATTTGGCCTCTTCAAATTCTGCATCTTCAGTAATAAATGATTAACTGATCCGAAGAAAATCAATTGCCATAAATGTATATCTCTATCTTTGACTGGATTGTTATTGTTGGGTATTTGGGAATTCTTCTAATTCTGTCCTGGCATATTTCTAGAACACAGAATAATGGACTAGACTATTTTGTTGCAGGAAGAAACGAAGGTCCATACAAGATAGCTACCTCCGTCGTTGCTACTCAATGTTCAACAAACAGCATCCTAGGCGCACCCGCTTTTGTCGCCTTTGCGGCCGGCGGAGGATTGACATGGCTNCAGTACGAACTTGCTGTGCCTNTAGCAATGCTATTTATCATGATTTTCCTCTATCCAATTTTTTATCAGCTTAAGATTATTTCTGTCTATGAATACCTCGAAAGACGCTTCGACGTTAAAACCAGATTACTGCTGAGTGGGCTGTTTCAACTAATGCGAGTCTTTGCTACCGCAGTAACAGTTTACTCTATTTCTTTGGTAGTCGAGTTAATAACAGGTTTAAGTTTTTTTTGGTCTGTCCTGATTTTGGGTTCAGTAACAATCATTTATGACGTATTGGGGGGCATAAAAGCAACCATCTATAGCGACGTTTTGCAGATGACGATTCTAATAACCGTCCTCCTAATGGTAATGTTCATCTTGATTGACAAATTTGGTGACCTGCCAACATTATTGAGTAATTTTTCAGAGGATAGAAAGGTCGCTCTACATTTTGATAAGCACGGCTTGGGCGACGGGCATGACTTCGCATTCTGGCCTATGCTTATAGGAGGTTTCTTTCTATATGTGTCCTACTATGGATGTGATCAAAGTCAGGTTCAAANAGAGCTCTGCGTCAGGAGCCAGACTGACGGTCAAAAAGTACTATTCATAAACGGAATCGTACGATTTCCAATAGTCTTACTTTACTGCATGGTCGGAGTTGGCATCGGTGCGTTTGCTTCATCGAACCCCGCCTTTTTGACAAACATTCCGATAAGCAACGGANTTCAAAATTTGAATTTAGCTGTGCCTATATTTTTGATGCAGGAGTTGCCGATCGGCTTGGTCGGACTATCACTGATAGCGCTTTTTGCAGCAGCAATGTCATCACTAGATTCCGTGATAAATAGTCTGTCTGCAACCACATTAGAGGATTTTGTCAGATACCTAAAACCTGCTTGGGTTGATACTTCAAAAAAAGAACTTTTGGTGTCTCGATACTTAACGATGCTCTGGGGTTTCCTTGCTTTAACTCTTTCTTTTTACGTAGGTGATATCGCGAGTACNGTTATTGTAGCTATAAATAAGATCGGATCATTGATGAATGGTCCAGTTTTAGGAACTTTTCTACTAGGGATATTTACTAAGAAAGCTAACGGGCAAGGCGCTTGTATTGGATTGATAAGCGGCATTTTGAGCAACCTTTATTTTTGGACTCACATGGCTAGTGTTTCATGGCTCTGGTGGAACGTGATAGGGCTGTTCTCCACTTTGCTAATTGGTTATTTCTTTAGTCTTTTATTCCCGCCAGAAACAGCAAGGAATGAGGTAGTCTGGTCTAGGCAATTCTTCTCTAATCTGCATCTCCCTAGTCTGACTTACTTGCGATACGTGATCTTAGTCATTTGGACTTTGATTCTGTTCTTTTTTCTGCTTACCAATTTTTAGAGCCACTTTGGTGTTTTGTCACACAAACCGCTGGCACAACTATTGCCTTATTAGGTAAACACCCAGGAATTCAGATGAAGCACCAGTGGATTAGTTATAAAACAAGCGGTTTTTTCGACGAGCTGTTGACCAGTAATTCGAATCCTAGGATAGCGGCTCGGGCACTAGTTAAATATTTTAAAAGTATTTCAAGCGAGGAGATGGAGCAACGCGCGAGTGCCGCACGACTCGCAATACGAGATATGGGGGTCTGTTTTTCTTTAACGAGTGATTCCGGAGATACAGACAGACCGTGGCCCTTCGACATAATACCAAGAACAATTGGATTCGAGACCTGGAGTGAGGTAGCGCTGGGGCTCAAACAGCGAACAAAGGCGCTAAACCTTTTTATCGACGATATTTATAATTCTCAAAATATCCTATCTGACGGAATAGTTCCCGCTGATGCCGTTCTAAAATCACCAAACTTCAAATCTGCCTGTNTAGGATTTTCGCCTCCATTCAAGGCATGGGCGAACATTTGCGGCACTGATTTAGTGCGTGACGAGAGCGGTAAGTTCTTAGTGTTAGAAGATAATTTAAGAATTCCCTCTGGAGTAGCCTACATGCTCGAGAATAGGGAGGTCACNAAGAGAGTACTTCCAGAACTATTTAGAAATTATAGTATCGTGCCCGTTGACGACTATCCCCTAAAGCTCTACCAAATGTTGGCGTCGCTATCACCGAGAAAAGTTAAGCGCCCTGTCATCGTTATTTTAACGCCGGGAATATACAACTCAGCGTACTTCGAACACGCTTTTTTAGCCGAAAGCATGGGTATCGAGCTGGTAGAGGGTACTGATCTATTTGTTGGGACAGATGATTTTGTCTACATGCATACGGTAGATGGGGCTATAAAAGTTGATGTGGTCTATCGTCGAATTGACGACGACTACTTGGACCCTGAGGTTTTTAGGGCCGACTCCGTGGTAGGAGTACCCGGATTGATACGGTCTTGGAGAGCTAAAAAAATTGCAATTGCCAATAGTCCAGGTAGCGGCGTAGCAGACGATAAATTTATCTATACTTTTGTACCTAAAATCATCAACTACTACTTGAAGGAAGAGCCAATCTTACCCTCCGTGCCAACTTATAAATGCTCTAACCCCGATGAATTAAAAATAATAAAGAAAAATATAAAAAATTTAGTGGTGAAACCGACTGATGGTGCAGGCGGGAAGGGGCTTTTAGTTGGCTCTCATTCAACTTCGAAAGAAAGAGCGGAATTTAAACGCCTCATAAGCAAATCTCCTCGTCGCTATATTGCGCAACCCATCCTAAAGTTGTCCACATCCCCCACTTATATTGATAAACACGTCCAACCAAGACATCTCGATTTACGACCCTTTATATTAAATGGTGCAACAAGCTGGGTTACTCCGGGGGGGCTTACTCGGGTTGCGTTAAAAGAGGGCTCACTCGTCGTCAACTCGTCTCAAGGTGGGGGAAGCAAGGATACTTGGATAGTAGAGGAAGGTACTTAATTATGCTCGCACAGGTCGCAGGCAGAATATTTTGGATGTCCAGATACCTCGAGCGCTCTGAGAGTATAGCCCGCATAGTAAATGCATACTCACAGTTAATAATGGACTTGCCGAGAGGTACAGAACTTGAGTGGAATACGATACTGAAAATATTTGGCGCCGAAGAAGCATATAAATCACGTGAGCTTTATTTAACGGAGTATGCGGTAATGCAATTTTTAATAGCTCGTATTAATAACAATTCAAGTCTTAAATATTCAGTAAAAAAAGCGCAAGAAAATGCCAGAATTTCTAGAACCGTGTTAACTGAAGAAGTCTGGGAGTCAATAAATGAGTTACAGATTTATGTGAATGAGTCTGCTGATAAGTCAGTCCCCCGCAAGAACCGCTACTTGTTTTTGGACGAAGTTGTTGGGAGGTGCCAAATGGTCAATGGATTAATGATAACAAACCAATGTCGAGACCACGTCTACCGTTTCTCTAAGATTGGGCACCTAATAGAACGGATTGATCTGAATGTTAGAACGATCGATACACTATCCAGTGTTACCCATATAAGAAATCTTCAAGACAATGCGTTCGACACTCTGATATGGGCGGGCATGCTACGGTCATTATCTACGCTTGGTATGTATCGAAGAGCTATAGGGCCAATGGTGGATGCTCCATCGGCTATAAATTTTGTGGTATCAGAGGAAAGCTTACCTCGTTCGATCATTTTCTGCCTAAAAAGTATCCGCTCAGCAATTTCAGACTTGAAAAATAGTAATAGATTACTGCGCTTTGTCGACACTGCGATTAAAAGNGTAGGCAACTTTAACGCTGACCAGATAAGATCTAAGACATCTCAACAAAGTATCGCAAGACTTTATAACTTTACGCAAAAATTCACCGATGTGGCTACAAAGACCNTGTTTTTGCCGAAATAGACATGAATAGATTTTACTGTAAGTGCGGATCAGAAGTTTTTTTCGATAACAGATTTTGTCAGAACTGCGGAGTCGCATTAGGGTTTGACTCTAGAACACTTGATATGATTCCTATGGAGCCTTCAGGCAGAGAGAGCTACAAAAGCTTAGACCTTTCCGCACGCTCATTTAAATTATGTGCGAACGGCTCCGAGTTTTCTTCTTGTAATTGGGTCCTACCGNCAGACGATGAAAACAAGTTTTGTTTTGGCTGTCGATTTAACCGCATAATTCCAAACCAAAAAGTCATTGATGTCTCACCTTCTATCAATCATCAACGTTGGTGCCGCCTAGAAGCTGCAAAAAAGAGACTGATGTACACTCTTCTTGAATTAAAGGTACCAGTTATTGATGGCTGGACTGATGCGGAGGNTGGGCTCTTGTTTGACTTTATGGAAGACATTGAAACTGAATCTGATGTTGTCGCTGAAAATATTGTTACCGGATATGCTAATGGCATAATTACGATAAATGTTATTGAGGCTGATGATGTGGCCAGAGTTAGTGCCCGCTCAGCTCTCAACGAGCGACAAAGGACAATTTTAGGTCACTTCCGTCACGAATCCGGACATTTTTTGTGGGATAGGCTCTTTAAAAGATTGTCCTTGGGCTCCGAGTTTAAAAATATTTTTGGAGATCCAGACGAGGACTATCAAGAAAGTCTTAGCAAGTACTACAAGAATGGTCCTCCATCGGACTGGAGTAATTGCTTTATCACCGCATATGCCAGTTCACATCCATTGGAAGACTTCGCTGAAACGTGGAACCATTTCTTGTTAATTTTTGATACAGTTGAAACAGCTTATGCCCATGGCTTGACTCAAATGAAACCTGACATTCGNAACCTAATGAGTAGTCTCGATGTTTGGAATGATCTTGTAATTGCCTTGAACCAGCTAACCAGAAGTATCGGTATTAACGATGCATACCCTTTTGTTATAAACAAATTGGCAAGTCAAAAACTCAACTATGTTGCGCGATTNGTNGAGTCACTTCACCAAGAAGCAATAGTTACCGAACCCAAACAAATCCGGTTATACCAAGATTAGATCTCTTTACCGTAAAAATACAAAAAATTAGGATTTCGCTGTTGTTTGATATAACTAAATAGTTATTATCTTACCTCTAACGAAGAGCCTGAAGAATAAANTGAAGACGCCTTTCCCAAGACGAAAGTTCTTAAAGTCTACCCTAACAACTGGCGCTTTGGCGTCCGGAGTTTTGCTTTCGAGTTGGTGCGCNAGAGTTATGGCGGCTATTAGCGATCCAGTNCGCAGTCAGATTTTCAGNCATGGGGTTGCAAGCGGAGATCCGACTCATGATGGTGTAGTTCTTTGGACCCGAATTACCGCCAATGAAAGAGTGAATGTGGTATGGCAATTAGCCTCTGAAAGCGGCTTCNCCGATATACTGCAGCAAGGCNCATCGATCACCGATGCTGAGACTGATCACACGCTAAAAATTGAAGTCAAAAACCTGGANGCGGGAAAAGTTTATTACTATAGATTCATAGTCGACGGGATTACCTCTGAGCCGGGTCGGACACGGACTTTACCTGATGGCCCNATTCAAAAGTTAGGTATCGCAGTAGCATCATGTTCCAACTATCCGTTCGGCTACTTTAACGCCTACGAACAAATTGCAAATGATGAGGAAATAGATTTTGTTNTACACCTNGGTGATTATATCTATGAGTATGGTGCAGATGGTTGGGGAACTNCCCAGGGTGCACGCTTGAATCGGAGTCATTCACCAAGTCATGAGATAGTCAGTCTGGCTGATTATCGGCAGCGTCATGCTCAGTATAAATCGGATAGAGCTTCACGCCTTATGCTCGCATCCCTGCCATTGATACCCACGTGGGATGATCACGAATCCGCAAATAATCCNTGGGTCGGTGGAGCTCAAAATCACCAACCGAATATTGAGGGAGACTGGTCTTCTAGAAGGGAAGCGTCTTTGCAGGCATTCTTCGAATGGATGCCAGTACGCGAACAACCAGCCGGTCTCGATAAGGAAAAACTGTGGCGTCATTTTTCTTTCGGAGACTTAGCCTCAATGACGACTTTAGAAACTCGGCATACGGGCCGGAGCATTCAGGTCAGTTACAACGAGTATCTAGAAAGCATTGANAATGATCTTCAGCGTGATCGATTTTTTAAAGAAGTCCTGGGAGATCCAAGTCGGACTATGTTGTCTAAAGAGATGGAGAATTTTCTGGCGGAGAACTTAAAAGAATCCGTAAGCAGGCATCAAAATTGGCGAATAATCGGCAACCAAATTCCGATTGCCAGAACCCATGTACCCAATGTAGCCAGTCGACTTACACCAGAAAACATGGGCGGTAATCCCATGCCTGATTCGCACACTCAGTTTTCGCGNCTNGGTGANCTTGANCTACCTNTATACTTGGATACTTGGGANGGNTANCCNGCTGCCAGANANAGNTTCTATAATCTNTGTCGNGATGCNGGAGCCNGNGANCTAATNGTCCTNACNGGCGATAGTCATGCNTTTTGGGCNAANGAACTNTATGATNGCTCNAATCAGCNNATGGGNGTNGAGCTNGGNACGANCGGTATNACTTCNCCAGGAGATTTTGAAAATTATGGCCNGGANGGCGCCGCAGCTTTTGATAGGCTCGTGTCCGAGCATAACCATGAAGTAATTTGGACAGATTGCAGCCACAGAGGTTTTGTTAAACTTNTGTTAACTCCTGAATCAGCGAAGGCGGAATATATAGTAGTTAACACTGTCCATTCCGAGCAGTACAGATCATCCGTTCTGCGCAGAATGGACATTGTAAAAAGAGGTAATAGCCTAGCGTTCGACTAATAACTCTTTACTAAGTTGGATTATGGAACCAATCCATTGGTTGATAACCTGACTCTATAAAGTCCAGTCCTAGCGGTCATGTATAGAGTCGAACCATCATCACCCCATGCCACATTAGCAGGAACTTCATCTGGTTTTATTGTGCCGAGGTGGTTACCCCCCGGATCAAAAACCCACACCCCACCCGGTCCAGTCGCAAAAATATTTCCATCAACATCAATCTTCATACCGTCTGCCGCACCAACTCCATCTTGATCGTTAACGTCGAAGAAAACTTGCTGATTAGATAATTCGCCACTATTACCCACTTCGTAGCTGTACCAAACCTTGTTATTTTCATCGGAGTTGGCGACATACAAAGTGCGCTCATCGACCGACAGAGCTATTCCGTTTGGCCTAGACTGAGTTTGTTCGAGTAACTGCACCTCTCCAGACTCCGGATTCAAGCGATAGATNCCGTTAAAGCCGAGCTCTCTCAGCGGATCCTGCTCAAGCCCTGCCAACCCATAGGGTGGGTCTGTAAAATACAGCCAACCATTTGAATGCCAAACTGAGTCATTCGGACTATTGAGACGATTTCCTCTGTAGTTGTCAGCCAAGATAGTTCGAGACCCATCCGTCTCGATTCGTGAGACAACTCGATTGCCATGCTCCATTAATAGAAGCCTTCCTTCGTNATCAAGATTCAGTCCATTAGAGCCAACCATAGGGTGTTCGGTATCACCCTCAAAAACGGGCTGCAAAAATGTTTTTAACCCCTCCGCATCNCTCCAGGTATGAATTGCATTGCTGCTCAGATCGCTAAAATAAAGCTGATTGTTACGTCGATCCCATACCGGACCTTCTGTAAAAGCAAAGCCTTCCGCAAGCTTCTCTATAGTTGCATCCTGAGGAACCAATAGATTAAATTCGGATGCGACGCGCTCTATCGTGCCGCTGCTTTGAACATTTGAACTATTTGAGTCTCCTCCACAAGCATGCAAAATTAGGAGAGTCGCCACCATAATTAGGTGGCGAAAAGACCGTTTCTTCCGGTTTCTGTCATTAAATAAAAAACGCATAAATAACTCCTCNGTTTAANCTTCTAACCCCTAAATTCTGCTNGGGATTTCAATAGGGCCACGGTGGCATATCGGTTACTTCCTGCTGCATAGATCCTAGGCCCTCGACAACAACCTCAACAACATCACCCACTTCCAGGTTTCGGCGCATTCCAGGTTCTGGTGAGATNGCACCAGTATAGATCAAATCACCGGGTTGGAGCGTCATGTATCGTGANAGGTANCTAACAAGTCGCGCTGGATTATTAATCATAGTTGAAGATTGACCTTGCGACAGCAGCTCGCCATTAACTCGTGTGGTGATTTGCAAATCACTGTAGTCTATCCCTCTAACAATTCGGTTCGCGAGGCCCGCCCAGGTGTCTGTCGCTTTACTCACGTATTTCAGTGGCCGCGGTCCAGAACCTGCGGTGATCCATGAAAGTTCAGACCAATCATTTCCGGCAGCAACACCAAAAATGTAGTCATTAACTTCATTCACTGGAATGTGGCGACCACTCCGACCAATAACAAGAACCAACTCACCTTCGGGGATAAACATTTCTACTTCTTGCGGACGTTCAACGTCACCGCCGTCAGCACTGAGTGCAGTAGAACGCTTNAACAGGTANCTNGGATGNGGNACTTGNCGGGGTGGCGCATTAGTNGGTTGATAGTTTGCNGCNGCNGCTAAAACTTTNCGNCCTGGCTTAGCTGGATTTACTGGCAANCCGAGNTCNACNTCAGNNNCATCAAAAGTCNNNCCNGTGCGGGANGCANTNCCNCCAATNGGNTCACCATCNAGTTCNCTTATTTCTCCACCATCCNGAATACCAAAGGNNGTNCCTNCCGCATGNTNGAANCNTACATAGNTNCCGTNAGCCGCCGAGATCTCTGGGCCTGAGACAGTTTGGCGGGTTACACGAACAAGCTGGTTACTTACGGTGCCGATATTTTCTATCTCGACTTCTACAACATCGTCTTGCCAGAGTTGTCGTCTCGTACCGGGTAATTGTGGAGGCGCTACTGTGCCAGTGAAGATGATGTCCCCGCGCTTTAGAGTTACGTAGTGGCTTATCTTACTGATTAGCCTGGCCGGCGTGTCACGAAAATCTGCACTGGTACCCTGCGCTGCAACGACGCCGTCAAGCCTGACTGTGATTTGAAGATCGCTCAGGTCCAATCCAGTTACGACTGCATCTCCGAGCGTTGCAAACGTATCGCCGGCTTTGCAGAAGACGTGAGTCGGCTCTTCGATTCCTCGCCCTTCTCCACACCAGTCGTTCTCGCTCCAATCATTACCTACAGTTACACCAAACAAATAATCCATGGCTTCTGATTCAGGAATGTGTCGACCTTCTCTGCCAATGATCAATCCAAGTTCACCTTCGAAGTTGAAATTTGTAGCACCGAAAGGAACCTCAACTGGAGAACCGTTCTTTGCCAGCGAAGTATTTGCTTTTCCGAACCATCGAGGGTGGTTGACAACAACCGGATTGCCATTAGGATTGTTGGAATTACCAGCCACCCCCATGACATTCGGTACCCGATCTGGGTTCATTGGAATTTCAAGTTCGACATTACTAAGCTCAACAGTTCTTCCGGTAGGATTAACTCCATCTTCAAAGACCGGATCTCCGTCAAGAACTCGTATTGATTGACCCTCAACGATACCGCTATGAGTTCCTGTGTTATCTGTAAAACGCACATAGCGNGTAACCTCTGAATCGTCGGCTGCTTGGACGATATTGGCTAACACCACTAAGGAAATGAAGAACCAACTTGATCCAAGCTTTTTAACTACTGAATTACTATTCACTTTTTTAAACCTCCATCGAAATATGTATTAGAGCAAACAGANANNTAATTTAGCTGGCTCTNATNACCTATATCACGCCGCCCAGTCCCGATATTCAGAATGAGCAAAAATTTTTAACCGATAAACAGAAACTTCAAATCGAAAAAATCCGACAGACACCTTAAAAATATNCCAAAATCCTGCGGCGTNAGGAACCTCAGTTTCGGCTCATCATAAAGAACTTAAAAAAACTGTTATTAAGTTGCTGGAGGAGAACGAGAATTAACATCATAGATTGAAACTGTGACTAGACTAAAAGTTGAATTTTCATCGATAACTTTACAGCCAAATAAGTGACAAGTGACCCTCGAGATAGATACAAAATCCAACTCGTTGCTCTGCTTTGCACAAGCAGGACAATCTGCCTCGTGAGCCAACTCACCATCATGGGTATGCTGAACTGTGATTAATTGAGCGGCAACAAATGTAAGACAGAGCAACAGAGCGCCGAACACCCCGGCAAATCGCTTATCTCTCAGACTTAGTTTCTTAGCTATTTCAATAATCACGGTGGGAAATTTACGCATACTCGCGCAGTTGTCAAGTATAAGGCAGTCTTAGCTTGGTTCAATGCTCTCTATAAAGACTGCAGAGCATGGCCTAGAGACCTAAAATAAGCGAGGGTTGCCGGTATAAGCGTGAGTAAAACTCCGGCGAGGATGGAGCCTCCGATGTATAACCAAATCCCAGGTGTTGATGGCCAGGCTTCTATCACCAGAGCAAAGTTCTCGCTCAACCATNCTTGAANCAGAGTGATTCCAACGACCACTACCAAATATCCAAAAAGTGCCGCCATAGCGACCATCGCGAGGGCCTCTAACTCAATTAACCAGACTATAAATGATGGTCTAGCCCCTATGGCTCGATATAANGCCANCTCCCGTCGCCTCTCTCTAAGAGAGGATAACAACATTGTGCTTAACCCCAACAGCGAAGCCGTGAGGACAAGAATCGAAATGACACTCAATAAGTTCTCCAGCGTTCCTATAATTTGCCATAATTCTCCAAGCGCGACCCCAGGTAAGATCGCTGTGAGTGCTTCTGAGGGATAGTTATTAATAGCACGCTGCAGACCGAAGACCGCCATGGGAGACTCCAATCCCAACAACAGAGCGGTGATTTGGGTAGGCTCCAACTCAGCAAGATTCGGATCAGAACGATCCGGGCTCAATCTTGCCACTTGNACACCGTTTTGCCAGCCTAGATGAATCGCCTCTATACCCTGCAGAGAAACGTGAACTGTTCTATCCACTGGCGTACCAGTTGTAGCCAACACGCCCGTTATTGTGAAAGGTAGATTATCATGGTTCACAAAGCTGGTGCTGCCGACACCATGGGACAGAACAACCTCTTGACCGACCTCATAAGCAAGTGCGCGAGCCACCTCACTCCCAACGACTGCGTGCAGTGGGTGAGAGAAAGGTTCTCCTTCGGCAAAGCGCAATGGCTCTTCGTCGCCGTATCTGAAATGTTCAAAATACTGAGAATCGGTACCAAGAACTCTATATCCTCGATGAGAATCACCGAGAGAAAATGGAATACTCCAAGCCACCTCAGGCCGAGCCGTAATGTCTTCATAACTTTTCCAAGTGATGTTGTTGGTCGCATTGCCAATTCTGAAGACTGAATATAAAAGCAAATTGATCTGGCTCGTTCGGGCACCTACCAGCAGGTCTACACCAGACACTGTCCTGACAAAGCTGCTTTCAGCCTGCGCCCTGATATGTTCTACCCCAATAACGATGGCCATACTGATAGTTAGGGAAGCAAGGGTCAGCATCACACTTCCTCTTCTGCTCCACAGACTGCTAAACGCCACATCAAGCATCAACTGCCTCCTTTTTTGCGGAGCGATTAACCTCGGTTAACACTAGTTTAGAATCAAAAAAGCGTGCCAAGGAGCTATCATGACTCGCGAAAATCAAAGTGCAATCCGTAGCCTCGCGGACAGACATTAACAAATTCATGAACAGGTCTCTTGCCTCCGCATCAAGCGCTGAGGTCGGCTCATCTGCGAGCAAGACCTCCGGCTCGTTAATAAATGCTCTGGCGATGGCTACTCGCTGTTGTTGACCTACACTCAACCTGTCCGCTCGACGCTCCAATATAGCTGGGTCCAATCGCAAAGATTCCAATAACTCCCTAGCCCGATGTTCAGTAGCCTCTGCAGATTGATTTACGAAGCGGGATGCTAATTTAAGATTTCCCAACACCGTTAGAAAAGGTATNAAGTTAAATTGCTGAAATACGATACCAATATGTTCCGCGCGAAAACGGTCCCGCTGACGCGAGTTCAAGGAGCTGAGNTCTGTTCCAAGAACCTGCAAAGTTCCATCAGTAGCCTTNAAAGTCCCTGCTAATAAACTGAGCAGAGTAGACTTNCCACTTCCCGANGCCCCTTGAAGGAAGACCGANCCCTTCCGATCGACCTGTANGGCNGGAATGTCGATAGTTAAGTCATCTGACTCTGGCCAAAGGTATTGTAAATTTGATATTTTTATTGCCGACATATTCATATGATAGTATGNAGGTAGGTAGGATACCAAAAGNGAAGNATATCATGACCCCCNTAAACAAGAGACTCATCTCAGCTTCNAGCGTTNTTTTNTTNTTGTCAGNNCCTCAACTNGAGNANNCTGCNNTTGCACAAGGATCTCGGCAGTCANGTNCATGGATTAACNGAGCTNAATTTAGTCATTGCCNATCANGACATACANATNGAATTTATTAGCCCNGCAATCAANCTCCTCGGATTTGANAGAGCTAGCAGNTCNCCNGAAGAGAGCCAACTTGTTNANNGAGGTANTCTCNGANTTGCAGACAGCAGAATGGCTTNTNGGTGAGCNGCTNNNANANTGNCAGNTGTCNATNCCAGTATTTGAGTCCCCNGATTTTGAAGAAAGAGGNCATGAGNAGNCANGANNANCATGANGACCACGANCATCATGANGACCACGAGCATCATGAGCATGANGANCACGAGNATGAAGCNNNCNCCCANGCCGATTTTCGAGTCCAATACCTNTTNGANTGTNAGTCAAAACCGCCNNCTGANCTANTAATAACCGCNTTCGANCGNTTNGNTGGCATCGAGGAAATTTCNGCNAGATGGATAGTNGNNCGAGNNCAGGGTATCNCNANNCTANCTNCNAGCANCCCTNCNNTNANNTTTGANTAGCTTNA
>PAWK01000028.1:48482-50674 GCA_002714195.1 Gammaproteobacteria bacterium
TAATTAGTANGTATAAATCTCTACGTCCTCAGCCTCNATGCTATATGCTGAGTCAGCCAAGTTATTCCNCATNACCTCACTCGTNAGCTCNCCCTTCACNGCATGAGGNTCGTANGAATCNTCTATAGAAACNCCTTCNTGGAANCTNACATAAATAATCTGATTCGGCGGNGGNGGNGGNAGNTGTATGCANGCNCCAAAGTAGGGNACCAAAAAGAATTCGGTGATTCTCCGATCNTCATCGTAAGCTGTCGGNACAATAAACCCNGGAATCATAATACGCTCGTTTANCACGTCGGGNTTGACNTCGAAGGACTGCAACGCANTNTTGTANGCATCNTCAGCNGGNTCNCCNCCAATCTGATCNTCCCAACCNAANCTATCGTGNCTNAACATNGGNGCGTTNAGAATGGCNGCCANATCAGCNGGNCTCATCAAATCTTCCCACATAAGCTCGCGAAACTCTGCNGCNCTNNCTGGTATATCGTTGACCTGCCCATGCGCTCCCATCGATGAGATACCGAACGCGAGGATAGCTGGATAAATAATATATTGTATTTTGGCGAACATAGTTCTGAGTCCTCAACACTAGATATTAGACATTATATACCAAATCTTGAGGAGAGATAGCCAAATCAGACGCAATTACAAGCTCTCAAGTTGCGCAGGTGAGCCAAGGCAATTATCGCCGCTCCCATCACTGTTGACATGCTTTCTCCGATCTCGCCCAAGCGGTCAACGCCGAGAATCACAATCAGCAATAAAAGACTTACCCCGAATATTCCACTCGTCAGGATATCGAGCCGGCCGTGCTTTCGACAACCAAGCCATAGGCTGAATACACTGGTTGGCACCACCAAAAAGAGAAGCCAATAGTGAAATGCCTCTCCTTCCAGGAAAGAGGCCCCAAGGATTGGCAGTACCAGAATTGCAAACGGCAAGAGAAGACAATGTGCCACACAGAGAAAAGATAAGCTAATCGCCAACCTATCCATTATTACGATTATTCGCTGCAAATTGTCACCTATCAAAGCAAAATGTTCTTATTGAAAAATATGCCGACCAACACTGAAGTTGGTCGCACCCCGAAGGACCCCAACCTGTTACCTCTCCATCAGATTTTATCGCAAAAATCGTCCGTATGTCTCAAGTCGACATCTCTTCGTTTCTCTTTACTTGAATTTTACAGCCAACCTCTGCAAAAGTTAACGAACTTTGGGTATCATAATCGTATTGCTTTACAAACATATCACTATTCGAATGAGCTTTTTTAGGAGAGACCTAGGATTATGACAAGCGGAATAACAGAACAAGAACTGGCCGACGCTCGCCAGATTTGGGGTGACGCACTTGTCGCTATATCAACAGCTTTTGATGAGGAAGGGATCCAGCCGGCGAAGGCAATTGCCAGCGAGGCTCTGGATGCTGCTTATGGTTACAACCTAGGGCCCGTATTGTTCAAACCGACCATGGCGAGTGGAAAGCAAACGTTTCGGCCGACAAAAGAGGGTGCTTTGGCTTATTTTGTAGGCCACGATGATAGATATCCTCTCGATGGTGGCTTTGGGATTAAGGGTTGGCGAAAAGTGGAATCCGAAACATCCGCAACCTTTGTTCAAGGTGATGTTGCGATGTGGATGGGCTGGGTTACCTTCACCGACAAGAATGGCAACATTACTAAGGTAGATAAGAGCTGGGGATACAAGAAAGACAAAGAAGGCACTCTGCGCATTGTCCTTCATCACTCCTCCCTTCCTTACACACCCTAAACAGGCTATGTTCAAACACATCGACTAGAATAAAACAAAACTAAAATCACACAAGGTGGTGACCAAAATGATAAACCGTCGAGAATTTCTCTTAACATCTTTAGCAACCCCGCTCATTGGATCGATCTCCCAGTCGAACGCGCAAACAGCGCCTCAGGGAAAGATGTTGCTCGCCATGCACCAAAACACTTCGCGAGCCGCTGGATTTCGTGCCTCTCTTGAAGGCTGGTCTCGTGCTGGAATAGAGTATGTTGAGCTCAATGATTTCATGCTCGACGGGTTTCTCGAAAGCGATACTTTAGGCGGTGCGCGGAACCTAATGGACGATCTTGGCCTAACCCCAGTCTGCGCCGCTTCGGCTCAGCCGGATCTTTGGATTCCCGGCCCGGAGAGAGAGGCTTCATTAGAAAAGTGGCGGATGCG
>PAWK01000029.1 GCA_002714195.1 Gammaproteobacteria bacterium
CAAAACATTCTATGCCAGCGCATCGGGTGTCCGGTTTCATTTAATTCACGTGAGGCGCCAGCAGCCAAAACGTAAGATGCCGAATCATAGGTTGTTGTCATAAAAATAATACCCATGACCGCCAAATAAAATAACCAAAAGTTACCCGCAGGAAGCATACTAGTGAGCCCAGCGATAGCCGCTGAAGGGCTCACTTGTACGGTACTTTCGACTACCGGATACAAGCCGAACAACTCTGCATGTAGAGCGTAATTTCCAAGAACAATAAAAAATAAGGAGCAGCCCGCGCTACCGTAAAAAAGCATCCCAAACACTACCTGTCTAATCTTACGTCCTTTAGATATCTTACAAATAAACATACCCACAAAGGGTCCCATGGCTAGCCACCATGCCCAGTAGAAAATTGTCCATGATTCAACAAAATCGGACCTTTGCAGCGGATCAGCCCAAGACAACATGGTTATAAATTCGCTCGCCATAACTCCCAGGGAAGTGATTCCCATTTCCAAAATAAACATTGTTGGGCCGACCGTTAACACGAATAAAATAAACACAAAAGCTAAGATAGTATTAGCATTACTGAAAACTAATATCCCCCTATCCAACCCTCTATAAACACTTATAGATATAATCAAAGTTGCTACTGCAATTATTCCAATTTGTAATTCTAACCCCTCTCCCACGCCACTTAATTCAGCTATAGACGAGGAAACGATAGAAGTACCAAAACCCAATCCTGTCGCTGATGTAGCGATCACACCCAACAAAAAAAGCAGGTCAAGAACTCGCCCCGGCCATCTACTGACGTATGATTTTAATACCGGCTCGCATGCCGCACTCAAACGAAGGGTCGGCATTTTGTTTATATGAAACGAGCAGCCTAAAGCAATTGCGGGCAAGCAATAAAATGCCCAACCGACAGGTCCCCAATGGAAAACCCCATAGCTTACGGCCCAATTTATAGCCTCATCGGAGCGGCTTGTTAGTCCAAAGGGAGGAGATGTATAGTAAAATACCCATTCGGTAGCGCTCCAATAGAGCAACGAGGCTCCAATTCCCGCGCAAAAAAGCATAGAGCACCAAGAAAACTCCGAATACTCTGGCTTCGCCTCGTCACCGAATATAATCACACCATATTTACTTAATGACAGCCAAATCAAGAAGCTTAAAACTAATGTGCCAGCTAATATATACACCACACCAACAGTCGAAGTTACAAAAATATAAAAGTTATTGATCACGCTAGCGCTGCGTTCAGGGAAACTAGCAAGCAGGATAGTCAATGAAAACAAAACTAAAGCAGCACTACCGAAGACAAACCAATCTATCTTGCCGCGCTCGTCTGGGATAACCGCATTGTTTTTGTTCTTATCAGTCATAAATCTCAATGTGAAGTGAGTCTAATTATCGCAGCTCGAAAAAAACAAGGTTTTGAACCCAATCATTTAGATCAACAAACAAGGTCTTAGGGAAAATACTACTAATATCCTGGTTTAATAAAGATAGAGCTCACCATTCTACCAGTTTCCTGATCACGTCTGTATGAGTAATATTTTTCCTCGTTACAGAAAGTACAATNATTTCCTCTGTAAATATCAACTATACCCAGNTTCTTCAAAAGCAACGTTGCNGCCTTATATAAATCAAGAAAATATTTATTTCCTTTAGNGCTAAACCCAAAGCATTTTTCTACCTCAGCCCATAATTCTTTTGAATCAATAGAATTTTCGAAAGTATCTTTTAGTTCACCGCCTACTTCGTAGTGGCACGGTCCAATAGCAGGNCCTAACCACGCCATCAAGTCTCTTGGTTGGGAGGTCATTTCATTCAAGGTATTGCTTAAAATCCCACGACAAATACCACGCCAGCCTGCATGGATTACAGCTATCTCCGTTCCTGCCTTATTTGTCATAAATATAGGCAAGCAATCAGCAGTTAAAACACAACAAACTATACCTGCTTCTCTACAGATCAAACTGTCGCCTTTAATAGGGGAGGCAGGAACAGTTACTATGCTCGCTATGTTGCTATGAATTTGATTTAACCATTGAAAAGTCAGATTTACTGGAACAGATGACTGCAACAACTCTCTGTTATGCTCAACCGCGCTTAGATCGTCATTGACGTGATGAGCCAAATTCAAACCAGCAAACTTACCCTCCGAGACACCCCCGGCTCGCTCGGTAACAAAAGCATGAATACGTTCGGGAGCAGGCCAATTCGGAAAAGTTTTAGAGATTGATGTCATACTTTCAATCTAACATTTTGTGATCACACTTTAATGCATATAACAACGCCCGCATATCATCAGCTGTCTCTACTTCCCAACTCATCTGTTTTCCTGTCTTTGGATGCATGAGTGATAGTCTTTTAGCATGGAGCGCCTGCCTTTTGAAATTTTGGAGAATCCTCGTTAATTCTGGGCTACTTGCCGCAGGCATTTGCAAACGCCCGCCATAGAGTTGATCACCCACTATTCGGTGATTTATATGAGTCATATGAACGCGAATTTGATGTGTTCTACCAGTTTCAAGGCTAAGCTGGACATGAGTGTGTGATCGATAACGATCAAGTACCCTATAGTGCGTTATCGCCTCTTTGCCGACCTCGTTGACTGCTTGTTTCTTTCGATGAACTGGGTGGCGGCCAATTGGCACGTCTACGACGCCGCCTCCGGTCAAAACTCCAGAGACAACAGCCTCATATTGTCTTTTTATTGAACGTTGCTTAAGCTGATTAACTAGACTAACGTGAGACTCGATAGTTTTGGCTACAACCATGATGCCTGTAGTGTCTTTGTCTAGGCGATGAACAATACCCGCTCGAGGAACGGCTTTGAGTTCTGGAATCAAGTGCAACAGGCCATTCAGTAAAGTGCCGGTCCTATTTCCAGCCGCCGGATGAACTACGCTACCTGCTTCTTTGTTTAAAATCAATAATGCCTCATCCTCATAAACGATATTCAAAGGAATCCGTTCAGCCCGATGCTCTACAATATTTTGAGTTTCGACCGCTACGTCGATCCTATCTCCAGATTGTAACCGGTCTTTAGCACGCGACTCTTTGCCGTTGACTAGCAACTTACCTTCTTTAATCAAGGACTGAAGCCTAGCTCTCGAATACCTAGGAAACAAATTAGCTGCTATTTTGTCTAAACGATTGCCCGCCAAATCTTCGGGCACCTCATCCGATAGTAATTCGCTCATAGGCATTATTATAACAACTCACCGTCAACAATTGAGACCACTAGTCTGCAACCGAGCAAGTTAAACTTCTTCTTCATAGGTTACAACTAAATGCTATACTATGTTTACATTCATGGAAGTTTTTTACTCAAAATCCGAAGAATAATAGATGTTTACTAACAAGAAAATCTATATCTCTCTTTTACTTAGTGTCTTTTTGGCAGGTTGCGGTCTGTTTGGGAGCGACGAGGATGACGACGAATTCGCAGGCCTTTCAACCGAAGCACAGTTTTACGAAAGAGCATTAGATCAGCTGAACGGTCAAAATTTCCGGGCAGCCATAACAACCTATCAGGGCTTGGAATCAAGATTCCCATTTGGGCGATACGCTGAGCAAGCACAGATTGAAATCGTTTATGCGTACTATAGAAACGACGACATGGAGGCTGCAAGAGCAGCAGCTGACCGCTTCATTCGACTTCACCCAGATAGCGAGAATATTGACTACGCATACTATATGAAGGGCCTTTCATCTTTTACAGACGGAGGTGGTATATTCAATCGCTTTCTGCCAATAGACCACACAAAGAGAGACCCTGGTCGTGCTCAAGAATCTTTTACGGACTTCGCCCAACTATTAGCACTCTATCCAGACAGTCCGTATGCTGGTGACGCAAGAACGAGAATGATCTATTTGCGCAACAATTTAGCTCAGTATGAGTTACATGTAGCCAACTACTATACCGAGCGTCGAGCTTACATTGCAGCGTTAAGGCGGGCACAATATGTGGTCGAAAACTTTCAAGGCACTCCTGCTGTAGCAGACGGAATTGCAATAATGGTGGAATGTTACCTCAGACTTGGATTAAATGAGCTTGCCGACACTTCCTTAGCTCTGCTTAAGGAGAATTATCCAGAACACGCTTCAATAGATTTTGACGGTGATTTCATTATAAGGACTGAAATTACAAACCCATCTTTGCTATACACTGTGACCTTTGGTCTTATTGGAGATAATGCAGTTGACCCTCCTCTTGCGCCAACCCAGCGACCATTAACCTCGGGTAGTCAACAGATTATTAACTCTCAGCAAGATATAGAGGTTGAAGAAGAAAATCGGTCGTTCTTCGACATTATTACGTTAGGGATATTCAACTAAATTAAAGAAGGTTTTCGATAGAAGGGCCAGCTAACCACCAATTTCCCAGGCATTTGTGATTGGGTAGCGCCTGTCCCTCCCAAAACCACGTTTAGTTAACCGGATTCCGACGGGGCTCTGTCTTCTTTTATACTCGTTTCGATCTACTAATTGAATAACATTTCGAACAATTTTTTCGTCAAAACCTTGATGGATTATTGCGTCTGCACTGAAATCTTTTTCCACATATAGCTCCAAGATTTCATCTAGTATTCTATAGGGAGGCAAATTATCTTCGTCGCTCTGCCCTGGAAGAAGTTCCGCAGATGGCGCTCGATCAATAACTTCTTGGGGAATTAAGTCCTCACCCCTGCCAGCTTCTTGCTTGTTCCGATGTCTGCATAATTCATAGACCAATGTTTTAGACACGTCTTTAAGCACATTGAAGCCTCCGGCCATATCTCCGTAAAGAGTTGAATAGCCTACGGCGATCTCACTTTTGTTACCAGTCGTTAAAACTAATAACCCTTTTTTATTCGAAATTCCCATTAATATTACTCCCCGAGATCGAGCTTGGAGGTTTTGCTCACTGACGTCTGGATCAGTATCGGCGAATTCTTCATCAAGTGCTGATATAAAAGCCTTATAAACTTTATTGATCGGTATTAATGTATATTTTACGCTCAGTCGCTTCGCCTGTTTTGCTGCGGCGTCTAAACTTAATTTTGAGGTATATTCAAACGGCATCATAACGGCTTGCACTTTATCCGCCCCTAAAGCATCAGTAGCAATCGCCAAAGTAAGGGCAGAATCTATTCCCCCAGAGAGACCCAAAACGACTCCAGGAAATTTATTCTTCCTCACATAGTCTTTAACTCCAAGCACTAAACTTTGATAAACGCTCTCNTCGAGTNTCAGACTTGGAGCAACAAGCTGGNTACTCGACTCGATATTGCCCTCNGCGCCTACNCTAATCGAAACCGGATANAGATTCTCCTCAAAACTTGGTGCCAGAAAACAGCAACCACCTTCAGCATCAGCAACCATTGAATCTCCATCAAAAACCAACTCATCCTGACCTCCAACCAAATTAACATAAATAATGGGAAAGCCTCCCTGACGACAACGAGTTTTAAGAAGAGCCTTTCGCTCTTTAAGTTTATTCATGTGAAATGGTGACGCATTAATATTTATAAGCATTTGTGCTCCAACTGATCGAGCATCTCTTGCTGGTCCTTCTTCCCAGAGGTCCTCACAAATTGTGAAAGCACATCGAATATTTTTAACATCAACAATGCAGGTCTCATTTCCTGGTTCAAAATAACGCTTTTCATCAAAAACCTGATAGTTTGGCAAGCACTGCTTAAAGTATGTGCCGAGTATTTTCCCACCATGAATGACTCCTAAAGCGTTATATAACTTGGAATCAGAAAAACTCGGATATCCCAGTACAATTGTGATATCTAAATTTGTACTTAAGATCCTCTCAATTGCTTTAGCTATCCTGTTTTTTAAACTTGGCCTGAGAAGCAGATCTTCCATAGGGTATCCGGTCAAAGTTAATTCTGGAAACACGATCATATCTGCCGAATGCTCGTCAATGGCTTTACGAGAACTCTCGATTACAATTTCTGTGTTACCGTCGATGTCACCTACCAGAAAGTTTAACTGCGCTATAATTACCTTGAGTTTTTGTGTCATAGAATACTCGAGATTGCTATCCTCTTATTTGCGCGTATATTGTACGACAAGCTGCGCTCAAAACCCATTTACTCAGATCCTTATAGATCTGAGTAATAATTGAAAAATAAGAAGCCTAAATGGGTATGATAAAGGCTATAAATGCAACTAGATCTAATTTCTATTCTATTGCTCTTCTTCTGCGGCTTCGTTGCGGGCGGAATAAATACGGTTGCCGGTGGAGGTTCAAATCTTACTCTACCTGTGCTAATGATGCTCGGACTACCTGCTGACATAGCTAACGGNACAAACAGGGTAGCAATCTTAATGCAATCTATCGTTGGGGTCGCAGGGTACGATAAATATGACACGCTCGATCGCCCCGCAGTANTCCCTATTCTCATTCCATGTATGCTAGGAGGTGCACTAGGCGCCGTTATCGCGGCGACACTTCCAAATCTCTTTTTAAAGCCTGTGTTACTTCTAGCAATACTTTGTATGTCCGTAGTGATACTTGTGAGACCTGATGCAATTGCACCTGAGATTGGAACAAAGGTACTATCTCCTAAAAAGAACAGCAAAGCATGGTGGGGGTTATTTGCCTCAGGTATCTACGGAGGTTTTGTCCAAGCCGGAGTAGGATTTATGCTGCTTGCAGCACTTGCTGGCGGGCTTCGATATGATTTAGTCCGAGCAAACGCTTTGAAAATGGTTTGTGCTTTAGCATTCACAATTATCGCTATAGTTATCTTTATCGCTTTCGACCAAGTTTGGTGGCTTCCTGGTATTGTATTAGCAAGTGGGTCAATGCTTGGAGCACACTTAGCCGTCAAAATAGCCGTTCAAGCGTCTCAAACATATATAAAATGGTTCATATTTGCGATGACAATCCTGGCGGTTGCAGGAGGGCTGATTCTATAGAAAGTCTAATTCAGGACTCTTAATTAAACGGTCTATGGAGAAACGGAGTCATTGGGACATTAGTAGTGCGGCGGTCGTTCGTTTTCAATAGACGCTTTGTCTAACGTTTTCAGATCTTGCCGCTCATTTTGCAATTCAAGTTTTATATTCCTGATCTCCGACTTAAGCTGGAGAAGCTCTTTACCTTGGTCAGAGATGACATCATTAAGTTCCTTTAGAGTCTCTTCCTGAAAACTAAACTTAATTTGTAACTCCTCAATTTGTTTTTGCAAACGAACACCCTCCAAAAAAATGTAATTCGTATCTAGATATCATATTTTTAGATTATCTACTTGGACTTTCATAAAAGTCGATAACACAAACTATGATATCATTTTCGTCCTTCCTTACCGTGATGTAAACTATAACTCTTTGAATGTGTAGATATCCAAATTCATGAATCAGAATCAGGTTAGCGAAAAAGCGTCTATTAATTGGACAAATATGGTGCTCTTCAGCACCACACCGATCATTGCTATCTTCGTCGTCCCTTTGTATGGGTACCACTATGGCTACGATACGTTTGAATGGCTTGTTTTTATATCCTTAATGGTGTTTTGCGGGATGTCAATTACGGCCGGTTATCATCGTCTTTGGTCTCACAAAACTTATCATGCACACCCTATTTTGAGAATCATCTTTGCTCTCGGAGGTGCCTGTGCACTTCAGAATGATATTTTGCATTGGGTCTCAGATCATCGACGCCACCATCAATTCGTTGACAACAACGAAAGAGATCCCTACTCAGCTAAACGTGGATTTTGGTTTTCCCACATAGGTTGGATATTGCGAGACTATCAAAGTGGTCAAGAAGATCTATCGAACGTAAAAGACTTAACTAGCGACGCTGTTGTTGTTTTTCAACATAAACATTATCTGAAACTCGCGCTTGCAACTAACATAGGTTTACCATGTGTTTTAGGTCTGTTTCATGGTGATATATTAGGTTGTTTATTGCTGGGAGGAGTTTTGCGACTCGTTCTAAGCCAACACTGCACCTACCTCATAAACTCCGCNGCACATATTTGGGGCCAGCAGCCTTATAGCAGCGCTAGTACAGCGCGAGATAATCCCTTTCTTGCATTATTAACTTATGGAGAGGGGTATCATAATTATCATCACACATTTCAATGGGATTATCGAAATGGCAATAAGTGGTGGCACTATGATCCGACTAAGTGGCTTATTCGTTTTCTGTCGATTTTAGGTATAACAAAAGAGCTAAAAACTTGCAGTGCAGCGAGGGTAGAAGCAGCTGTATTAAAAACGCAATATTTGCGAGCTGCATACAAATGCAAATTACTGAAAGTCTCCGAGGCATGGCAAAACTGTCTCGAGGACGAGTATAAACAATTCTTGCAGGTGTTGAAGACTTGGTCAGACCACCACCAGGAGTTTTTTGAACAAAGAAAATTTGCCACGCTCGGCAGATTAGAGAAACTTGAGCTTCGTAAGAGGAATAAAGATTTAAAGATAAGACTAAAGAAGCATCGACGACGGTGGGAACAAATGCTAGAAAACCTTGGAAATCCAGTTCCTGTATCTCCTTAATTTCAAATGAACATGAAAATTCTTGTTAACGAGCACTAGACGGATGAATTTATCCTGCGTTATAGTGATATGTAGTCTTTAACAGCAATTAATGCCTGATTATTACAAGTAGTTTTTGACGAAAACTAAAACAATTTGACAAACAGCTAACTNGAAACAAGGAAATCTAATGAATCTTCAGCGTCTAAAAAAAACTTGCCTGCTTGGCCTTGCTCTAAGTGGTTCAACCTTATTCGCACTTGAAGAGGGCGATACGATACCTGATTTCAACTTAGCTTCAATATACGAAGGTCATCCTAACATAGCCTTGGAGAATCTTGAGGGCAAAACACTGTATATTGACTTTTGGGCATCTTGGTGTGCCCCNTGTATTACCTCTCTGCCTAAATACAACGAGCTATTTAATAAATATAAGCAAGATGGACTTGAGGTCATCGCGATAAATGTGGATAACCCAATTGAGGACGGTCTTGATTTCTTGTTAGATACTCCNCTAGATTTNCTAATTCCACAAGATCCCGAGGGAGATGCCGCAGAGCTTTTTGGTGTAATAGGCATGCCGTCCTCTTANTTAATTTCTCCTGAGGGCAACGTTGAGTTAGTTCACATGGGTTTTCGAAATGGTGATATAGATCTTATCGAAGAAGAGATAAAGAAAGTTTTATCAGCAAACTAGATGAGCCACCGCCTCATAAAGAGATTTCACAGAACTGAGAGATCTGGACCTACAATGACTAATTGAGTCACAGAGTCATTTTAAAAAACTCTTGTTATTAATCGGTTTCGGTTTTCGAATTAGGATACCAAACATTTTATGACTTTAGGTCTTAAGCGTTTTACTTTTCAAGCATTTTCTAGTTATTGTGAGATTCAGATCTATGACGAATCTCGAATCAATGCAAAAAAATTAACTCAACAGCTCGCTGCTGAAATCGTGCGCATTGAAAAAAAATACTCTTTAATAAAGCGAAATAATTTCTTACTTGAAATCAACCAATCGGCAGGAAATAAACTTGGAATCAAGCTTGACACTGAAACGCGGAATTTATTTGACATAGCTAAGCTATCATTCGAGCAGAGTTTAGGAGCTTCGGATGTCACAGCAGTTAAATTAAATAGCATTTGGAGAGATCACCTTCCGAAGCATCCTGATAAGGACGAGTTAGATCAGCTCGGACCTGTAATTGGATTTGAAAAATTAGGATGGCGAGGATCAAGGCTTTACTTACCTCCTGAAATGCAGATTGATTTTGGATCAATTCTAAAAGAGTACGCAACAGATGCCGCTGCGCAGCTAGCAAAGAGGCTTAACGTTAGACATGGCCTCATCAATCTGGGTGGTGATTTTGCTGTCATAGGACCCCAACCAGATGAAAAACCCTGGACAATCGGGGTCGCAAATCCTGAAGAGAAGAATTCATTGTTAGCTACAATCGAAGTACTTGAAGGTGGGGTCGCAAGTAGTGGGGATTTCTCAAGCTGCCCGACAATAGACGGTAAAAGATATAGTACCCTCGTTAACGCTAAAACTCGGTGGCTGTGCATGGGACTCAGGGCAGCAACTGTTGCTTCACAACTTTGCACTCATGCCGGNTCCCTTGCAAGAACATCTCTCTCGCTGAGTGAAAGCGACGGCTTAAAAAAATTAGAACAAGAGAGTTTCAAGTTTGCAGCNATGAAGGAAAATGGGGAAATCCAAGGGAAAAGTGCGGAAATAAAGTGAAGTTTTACCTTACANAATTGTGTTTTCTAGATTAGCACCTCTAAAGGAGGTTCATCCAGAGCTGATAGTTGCTCTCGAAGCTGAAGTATATGTTCAGACCAATATCTATTTGAATTAAACCAAGGAAAATTCCTTGGGAACGCGGGATCACCCCACCTTCTTGCTAGCCATGCACTATAGTTCATCATTCTCAGTGTTCTTAAACTTTCAATCAAAGATAATTCNGCGACTGGAAAANGAAAAAACTCGTTGTAACCTTTCAATAATTCAAAAAGTTGTGCTTGTTTCTGATCACGACTTCCGGAGAGCATCATCCAAAGATCTTGAACAGCAGGACCATTCACTGTGTCATCAAAATCTACAAAGTTNGGAGCNTTGTCTTTCCATAATATATTTCCAGGGTGACAGTCTCCATGTATCCTCAATTTCTTAATAACACCGTGATTACAAAAACAACTCTCCATCTTATNGATCAAATCCTGGCTTAAAGTCTCATACGCTACNGTCAGATCCCGTGGTATGAAATCATTGTTTAATAGAAACTCACGGCTTTGTTTCGCAAACCTATCAATATTGATTTCAAACCTCTTTGCGAAATTGGCTTNAGTTCCAACAGAGTGAATTCGACCAATAAATCTCCCCATNACGAGTAAGTTCGCAAAATTATCTAATTCTAANGGTCGACCAATGAAAAGAGGAAAGACCGCGAGTTGAAATCCTTCAAATTCAAAAACTGATTGTTCTGCAAGTGTTATTGGGGGAATAACTGGAATTTCCAACGCGGCCAATTCTTTAGAAAATTGATGTTCCTCAAGAATCTGATNAAGTGTCCAACGGCCAGGGCGGTAGAATTTNACTACCAGAGAGCGCTCATCAGACAGTCCAACTTGGTATACACGATTTTCATAACTATTAAGNCCAAAAATTCGCGCATCTGTTTCGTAACCTAAACTTTCAACAGCTCGAATTACAAGGTCTGGAGTTAGTTTCTCGTAAGGATGCTTAGACAATTATTTTTACCGTTGAGAACCTCGCCCCANGGCATTTAGTAATCGACCCACTTTNCTAGGAATCCTTTGTATCNGATTTTGCTCCAACTAGGGACACCGGAAATGGAGCTATGTTATCTCCATTGCTAATTTTACAAACACCACTTTTTTCTACTTCGTCAATCCTTATTATCGCNTGCATAGGAATGAAGCTGCGTTTTACACCGGTGAATTCAGATTTTAATTTCTCCTCGGTAGGATCAACGACAACCTGTTTTTTCTCATCAAATACATAGTCCTCGACTTCAACGAACCCATAAAGATCACTTTGATAGACCTGCTTGACGAATACTTCATAAACTTTCCCTTTATTTAGAAAAGTAATCTTATATATCTCTGATGAATTTACCATGAAATCAATCCCTTAGAGCTTTAAATTCAAATATCAACCAAAATTACNGTGGCTAGATCACCATTTTGGACTACTTANCCGATACGCGCCAGATAAATTATTTGGTTAAATCCGCCAATTTCAAGGGTTTTAGATAGAAAATTTCTTAATCCGAGTAGACTACAACTGATATACTACGATTTATAATTTAAATCAGNAATTTGGAACAATAAAGCTAATGGCCCATTCTTATGTCAGTCGAACACGCAAGGTGTTCATTAAAACTCATGGTTGCCAAATGAATGAATATGACTCGTCACGAATTATTGATTTATTNCAGGAGCAGGGTCAAACAGAGTTAGTTGACGATCCAGAAAACGCTGATCTCTTAGTCCTGAATACGTGCTCAATACGGGAAAAAGCACAGGAAAAAGTTTTCCATCAATTAGGNCGATGGCGAGCTGTCAAAAACTCGAACCCTNATGTAAAAATTGCCGTAGGAGGATGTGTCGCAAGCCAAGAAGGTAGCGCAATAAGCAAGCGAGCTCCCTTCGTAGATGTAATTTTTGGACCTCAGACCTTACACAAATTGCCTGAAATGCTGAATTCCTCGAAGAAACAAACTAGAGTAGACATAAGCTTTCCTGAAATCGAGAAGTTTGATCGATTACCTCTCCCTAAGGCTGGTTCTTCTCAGGCGTTCCTNACCGTGATGGAAGGTTGTAGTAAATACTGTAGCTTTTGCGTCGTGCCATACACAAGAGGAGAAGAGGTATCACGNAACTTTGATGATATCTTGACCGAAGCTTCGCATCTNGCCGACCAAGGAGTCCGGGAAATAAATTTACTTGGCCAGAACGTTAATGCATACAGAGGATCAACGTATGACAATAAAGACGTTGACCTCGCACTTCTGATCAATTATGTCGCAAGTATCGAAGGAATCGATAGAATTCGGTATACCACGTCACACCCTATCGAGTTCAGTGATAATCTCATAAACATTTACAAAGAGGTTCCCGAATTAGTCTCGCATCTGCACTTGCCCGTTCAGAGTGGAAGCGATCGTGTATTGGCAGCAATGAAGCGAGGTCACACAGCATTAGAATACAAGTCAACCATCCGAAAAGTCGTCGCAAACCGACCCGCTATNAGTTTGTCTTCGGATTTCATTGTCGGATTTCCAGGAGAAACAAATTCCGATTTTGAAGACACNATGAAACTNATTATAGAAATAGGGTTTGACACATCTTTTAGCTTCATTTATAGCGCGCGACCTGGCACTCCTGCGGCAAACTTACGAGATGAGACGAGTGACCGAGAAAAAAAGCATAGACTAGCAACGCTGCAATCCCAAATAACGAAGCAAGCAAATGCAATTAGTAAAANCATGATAGGAACCGAACAGCGTATTTTGGTGACAGGAAAATCTAAGAAAGACAAGAAATACCTTCAAGGTAGAACAGAGAATAACCGTGTAGTTAATTTCCCAAGTGATAATGCACAGCTTATTGGAGACTTTGTTAATCTAAACATTTCAGACGCGCTACCCAACTCTCTCCTGGGAAACCTCTAAAATATTAATACTAAACAATTTTAGAAACTTGTTATAATAACTTTAATTCTCGTGATCATATTTCAAAAATATGGAAGAACATAAGACCAACCTCAAATTATTACCTGACAACTCACAAAGATTGTCCAATCTCTGTGGGCGGTTAAATGAACACATAAAGATAATAGAACACGCTTTATCATTGAATGTTCAACAGAGAGGCAATATGTTCTATCTGAGTGGGTCCGAAATCGCCGTAAAAGATGGTTGTCAAATCTTAGAATCTTTGTATAAATTAACAGAATCCGAAAAACTGATTCATCCTCAAATGGTGCATCTCACAATACACGAAATAAGACAGCCTCAAATAAAAGATACAAATACGGCATCAAATCAATCATCGGAAGGTATTGCACTCATAAAAACCTCCAAGACTTCGGTGAAGCCAAGAGGAGTGCATCAGAGGAAATACGTTGAGAACATCCGAAAAAATGACATAAGCTTCGGAATTGGACCGGCTGGAACGGGAAAAACCTACCTAGCCGTGGCATGTGCGGTAGAGGCTCTCATGAGCGGTAATGTAAATCGAATACTACTCGTGCGACCAGCTGTCGAAGCCGGTGAAAAGTTGGGGTTTCTACCAGGAGATCTTACACAAAAAATAGACCCATACTTAAGGCCCCTTTATGACGCTCTCTATGAAATGCTTGGGTTTGAGAAGGTAGGAAAGTTAATAGAAAGAAATATTATAGAGGTAGCCCCTTTAGCATTTATGCGCGGAAGAACTCTGAATCACTCGTTTATCATTTTGGATGAAAGTCAAAATACCACAAGCTCCCAAATGAAAATGTTCCTTACTAGGATCGGTTTTGGCTCAACGGCTGTAATCACAGGAGACGTAACACAAATAGACTTACCAAAAGGAACAAGGTCAGGACTTGTCCAAGTCAGTAAGATACTTAGTAATATTAGTGAAATAGGATTCACGTATTTTTGTGCGAAAGATGTAGTTCGCCATCGATTGGTGCAGCGAATTGTGGAGGCATATGATGAATTCGATCAAAAAACAGTTTCAAAAATAAACAACAAAGATAGTTCGCAAATCAATGAACGTGATAGTTGACTTGATTGATGATAGTGATACCCAACCTAGTATAAATTTCGCTGAGATACAAAGCTGGGTGATCAACACCCTTAAAATAATAAATCTGGATTGTAGTGTAAGTATATGCATCAAACTTGTTGACCCAAAAGAAGCTGCCGATTTAAATATGCGATACCGAAATAAGAATTCACCAACCAATGTATTGTCTTTTAAAAGCTTGTTGCCAGATTCTTCTGATTCCTTCCTGCCTACCCATCATCTAGGTGATATAGTAATCTGTCCCGAGATAGTGCGAAGCGAAGCTGCAGAGCAAAGGAAGTCGGAAGTTGCGCATTATGCACATCTTGTAGTCCATGGCACATTGCATTTAAATGGTTTTCAGCATGAAACTGAGAATCAAGCCCAAAATATGGAAAAAGAAGAAATAAAAGTGCTTGAAAAACTTGGATTCCCGAACCCATATTTGATAGGGTAATCAGCAAACTATTAATTGGGGACAAACGAGTAGATCACGCATGACAGATGACCAATCTAGCATCGATCCAAGACCTAAGTCCTGGATCGATAAAATNGCACANGTATTNTCTGACGAGCCCACCGATACCAACAGCCTATTAGATCTTTTACGGAATGCTGCCCAAGATGANTTGCTTGATAGTCAGGCATTAAGCATGATTGAGGGTGCCCTTCAGGTTTCTAGCATGCAAGTTAAAGACATAATGATACCAAGATCTCAGGTACTGTCCGTTCCCGCTGATGCTTCCTCGGATGAAATTGTGAAACTAGTCACTCAATCATCTCATTCTAGACTTCCTGTGCTTGGTGAAAACGTCGATGATGTAAAAGGTATTCTTCTCGCAAAGGATCTACTCCAGATCGCTATAGATAATCAAAACGATACTTTNGAGATCTCGCAGATTATTAGGCNGGCAAATTTCGTTTCTGAAGACAAAAGACTTAACGTTTTATTAAAGGAGTTCAGAGAAACTAGACAACATATGGCAATCGTCATAGACGAATATGGAAGTATGTGTGGAATAGTAACTATCGAAGATGTATTAGAACAAATAGTCGGGGATATCGAAGATGAGACTGACGTAGATGACGAAAATTATATAAAGGAATTTGACGANCAAAACCACGTAGTGAAAGCACTNACTCCCGTCAGCGAATTTAATGAATATTTCAAAACAAATTTCAGTGATGANGANTTTTCAACCATAGGCGGGCTTGTTATACAAGAATTCGGCAGAATTCCAGAACGAGGAGAGAAAACCTTTATAGGTCCTTTTCGA
>PAWK01000030.1 GCA_002714195.1 Gammaproteobacteria bacterium
TTGACGTTGGTCGAGGCTAAAAAGATAATTAAGGTTATTTGTAGTAAATTTTTCATAAGACTAGACTAAGCCCTGAAGTTACTTTCTTATGGATTATACCGCTGCAAATCTAATAAACCCAACTTAAAAAGCAAGGCAAAATTTGCAAAAGCTCTCTGCTCTGCCCGGCTTATTGGTCGAAGGATAGGACACGGCTTGAAAATTGATGAAACTGCGCATATATTTCACACCTCAAAATTAACGCTGAAAATCTTTGATTTGAGAGTTGGACAGGTATCGCCACCCAAAACAATCTTGACCTCGAAGGGGTTCAAAACGAATGATAGAGATAAAAAATCTAACAAAGAAGTTCGATCAGTTTGTTGCTGTTGATGACCTAAGTTTCAATGTAAGAGAAGGCGAGGTACTCGGGTTCTTGGGCCCGAATGGCGCGGGAAAATCGACTACCATGAAGGTAATTACGGGGTTTCTATCACCTTCGGTGGGCACTGTTTTAGTTGATGGTAATGATATAAGCACTAACCCGATAGAGGCAAAAGCACTTATAGGCTATTTACCGGAGGGCGCTCCGTGCTATGGAGATATGACTCCGCTAGAGTTTCTCAAGTTTATTGCAGAAATTCGTGGCTTTCAGGGTCAAGAGTGCGTGGATCGTGTTCAACACGTGATCAGAGAAGTTGAACTGCAGTCAGTATGTATGCAATCAATAGAAACTCTCTCAAAAGGTTTCAAGAGAAGAGTCGGATTAGCGCAAGCGATTATTCATGATCCGAAGGTTTTGATTTTAGATGAGCCTACTGATGGCCTGGACCCCAATCAGAAGCATCATGTTCGAGAACTAATTACAAATCTTGCCAAGGATAAAATCGTTGTTATCTCAACGCATATTTTGGAGGAAGTGACGGCGGTGTGCAGCAGGGCGATCATAATAAACGATGGGGAAATTGTGGCCGACGGTACGCCGGCGGAGCTGGAATCTCAATCAAAATTTCATCATGCAGTAAGTGTCGAGCTTTCTACTAAACATGATTTAGCAGAGGATTTAGCTGGTTTCCTAAACATTGGCTTCCAAGAAGAGGAGGATAATGTCTATACAATCCTTTCAAAAAATGGAGAGCCTATATTTTCAGAAGTCTCGAAAATAGCACAGGAGAAAAATTGGCCTATTTCTGAATTTCATGTGAAGCGAGGACGGCTTGAAGATGTTTTTCGATCAGTCACACAAAATTCCCGGGAGATCAGCAAATGAAAAACTTAGGAATAATCTTTAAAAGAGAGCTATCTAGTTATTTTGCTACCCCCTTGGCATATATTTTTATCGTGATCTTTTTGATCGTAAATGGAATATTTACTTTTGATCTTGGAGGTTTCTACCTCCGTGGTCAGGCAGATCTTCTACCCTTTTTTAGTTTTCACCCATGGCTTTATCTGTTCATGGTTCCGGCTATTGCTATGACGCTTTGGGCCGACGAGAGGAAAACTGGAACTATTGAATTGTTACTGACGTTGCCTATTAAACTTAGTGAAGCAGTTTTTGGGAAATTCCTTGCAGCATGGGTTTTGACCGGCATCGCCTTGTCACTTACTTTCCCAATCTGGGTAACAGTAAATTACTTAGGAGACCCTGATAACGGAGTTATAGCTGCTGCATATCTAGGTAGCTGGTTTATGGCTGGGGGTTTCCTCTCAATCGGTTCGTGTATGTCTGCATGTACTAAAAATTCAGTGATCGCGTTTATTTTGACAGTATCTATATGTTTTCTGTTCGTCATAATGGGTTCTCCAATTCTCCTTAACTCATTTCCTGAGTGGATACCTCAAATTCTCATAGATGCGATTTCGGCGCTCGGATTTTTAAGTCATTTCGATTCAATATCAAAAGGAGTTTTGGATATTCGAGATATTTTGTATTTTACGATATTTATCGCTTCCTGGCTTTTAGCTAGCGCGATAGTAATAGAAATGAAAAAAGCTAATTAGGAGAGCATGTAAATGAAAAAGAAATTACTATTTTCTTCTTTTGGGTTAGCGACCATCGGTCTAATACTGCTTCTTGGTGTTTTTATTATAAGTATACTTCCAAGCTTAAGAATTGATCTTACGGAGGACAGGTTATACTCACTTTCAGATGGAACACGAAATATTCTTTCTAACCTAAGTCAGCCAATAGAGCTTATGTTTTTCTACTCTGATTCTGCTACTGAGGATGTGCCCCAGCTTCGAGCCTATGGAAACCGAGTTCAAGAGCTATTAAGAGAAATAGTTATAGCGAGCGAGGGAAACCTTAGACTTAGCGTCATTGATCCAGGTCCTTTTTCGGAGGAGGAGGATCTAGCTACTCAATACGGTGTGAGAGCTGTTCCGGTAACTCAAGGAGGAGAAGGCGTTTATTTTGGTCTAGTAGCGGCTCAAGATGGCGACGGAGTACCAGAAGCTCTTCGAGTAACAGAAACTATGCCGCTAATTCGGCCCGACCAGGAAGAATTCCTAGAATATGAATTTATGAAGGTTATTACTCAGGTTAGTAACCCGGACAGAACAATAATAGGTTTAGTGACGCAGTTGGATATCGATGGTGGATTTGATCCGATGACGGGTCAAGGAACGCAACAATGGATGATTATGGATTTAGTTCGACAGCTCTATGAAGTGCGCAGGGTCGATATAACTAGCGACTTTATTGATGAAGATATTGATATCTTGATGATAGTTCATCCTCAGGGGCTATCGGATAGATTTTTGTATGCAGTTGATCAGCATATCTTGCGTGGNGGCGATGCATTGGTATTTTTAGATCCAAATGCAGATTCTATGGTTGGNCGGTCTCCACAAGGGAATTTAATACCNGCAGGTATGANTTCAGAGNTACCAGGATTACTAGAAGCTTGGGGGGTCGAATTTNATAACAGCAAAGTTCTTACCGATAACGTACTTGCGCTTCGCGTCATGATGGGGCAGGGACAGAGGCCTGTNCCCCACTTGGGNATGCTTGGGGTTCAGAGTGAATTTCTTACACAAGACGACATCATTACGAATCGTTTAGAGACTATCAACTTGTCCTCGGCAGGTGCTATTAACCAATCTGCCGAAGGGAGCATAAGTTTTGAGCCTCTTATAGTTTCTTCTTCGGATGCCATGTTAATGGATAGATCTTTTGTGGAGAGCGTGACTGATCCGACTGTACTTTTTGATGAATTTCAATCAGAGGATACGAGCTTCGTAATTGCCGCTCGAATAAGCGGAGTTATCGAGACTGCGTTNCCTAATGGGCAGCCTGCTANAGAAGAGACTGAGAACGAAAACGATACCGGCGAAGAGGAGAGTGAGGCTTCAGAGANTTCCTTAACTGATACAAACAATGCCAACGAGGTCGTGGCGGAAATCGAGCTGGAACACCTAAACANTTCTTTAGAGCCAGTTAACATAGTTATCTTTGCTGACTCAGATATACTGAGTGATAGGTTATGGGTGCAAGTTACTCAATTTTTTGGTCAGCGCATTCCTCAACCATTCGCAAACAATGGTGATTTGATAATCAATGCAATGGATAATTTGAGTGGAGGCGCTGATCTTTCAAGTATCAGAAGCCGGGGACGTTATTCAAGACCTTTCACAAGAGTACTCTCTTTGCAGCGTGAAGCAGATGACCGCTTGCGTGAAGAGGAAGGCGAGCTATCGGCGAGAGTGGCCGAGACTGAAGCGTCGTTGGCCGATTTAAACACAGATGAAGAGGGCAACCCAATAGGTGAAATTACCCCAGAAATCCAAGCCGAAATAGACCGCTTTAACGCAGAGTTGATAGAAACTCGCAGGCGCCTACGAGAGGTCCGGTTTCAATTGACTGAAGATATTGAACAGTTAGGCAGTAGTTTAAAAGCCGCTAACACCGCTTTAGTACCGATTTTATTAACTTTGTTTTTCTTTGTGAGTTACTATCGGAGATCTCGAAGAAGCAGAGGATTGGGTTGATAACTATTAACTAATGGACATGAGTTCGGGGCAAGCTGATAGAGATCTTCGTGCCTTGCTCTATTTGGCTAGTAATTATCATCTCGCCACCGTGCGCTTGTGCAATCAGACGGCATAAATACAATCCTAGTCCAAATCCACCTGTGTTGCGCTGCCTAGCGCTATCTGCTCGGTAAAAAGGCTCAGTGATTTGAGGAATATGTTCCTCCGAAATCCCCTCACCATTGTCATTTACCTCTATGATCCCTTTATTGTCAGAAAAACTCACTCGAATTTTTATAAGGTTGCCTTTACCATGCCGTATTGCGTTATTGAGTAGATTTGTGATCAGAAGTCTTATTCGCAACTTATCTATCTCGAACTCTAGATCGTGAGTCGGAGTATTGATTTGGAGCTCACCGTTGTAGGATTGGAACTGTTCTGTAATGGAGCGAATAAAACTTGCCAACATTACAGGCTCTGAAACAAGTACAGAGTGGTCGTTATTCAATCTCTCAGCTTCCAAAAGATCTGAAATTAAAAGGTCTATTTCATCAATGTCTTCTTTAAGCTGATCTTTTTCGCTGCTTTCAGGCATAAACTCCATCCGTAATTTAGCTTTTGTAATTGGAGTTCGAAGCTCGTGACTTATCGCCATAAGCAATTGCCGTTTTGCTTCGAGCATGGATTGGAGTGAATCGGCCATATGATTTATGCTTTCAGTTAACTCACCTAGTTCGTCTTGTAAATTACTCTTAACTCGATAACTTAAGTCTCCTTGTCTAATTCTTTCCGCTCCTTGTTTTAGGAGACGCACAGGATTCAACATCTTGTTTACCATTAAATAGTTTAGGAAAAGTATTAAGGTTGCCAATATAAGCGCAGTATATAAAACAAAGTAATTAAATGTTTGAGCATCTTGCGCACTTCGATACATGTAAAAGTCGTAGCCGCCTCGTCCAACTCGGATAATGTCTTCGCCATTTATTGTTCTCATCTCTGCGTCAACCGTTAGAGATTCTTGATATTGTGAGGCATCCACATTCAGTCGGTTCTCAGGATCAGAACTCCACTCCATAATTGGATTTCGGATATTTATTGTCCAGTTAAGTTCGCTTGCAAGCCTCATTGCGTTGGAAAGGTTTGGCGGTGTGCCAATATCCTCGATTATTGATTCAACATGACGAGTGAAATAATCTGGGATAGTTTCTATTGTCTCATTGTCGCTATTAATAGTCTGAACTGAGATTAAGATAATTATCAAAAACAGGATTACTGTTATTCCGAAAATTGCTAGCAGCCGAAAGAAAAGGGACTTACGAATGTATTGAACTAAAGTGGTCACACTACCTGACCGACGAAGGTATAACCTCGGCCCCATACTGTTTTAATAAACCTGGGAGTTTTTGAAGTGTCGCTTAACTTATGACGAAGACGGCTCACCAGCGTGTCTACAGCTCTTGAAAAAAGCTCAGCGTCGATACCGCGCAATCGATTCATGAGTTCATCTCGGGTAAACGTCTTATTCGGGAATTGCATAAATAAGATTAATAATTCATATTCCATTGTCGTCAGATCTAGCACCTTATCGTCTAATTTCACCTCACGGCGAGATATGTCAACTTCTAAACCATTTATAGGTTTAATTTCCCTCATGCCATGATCATCGCTGCTTCGCCTTAGAATATTGTGGATTCGGGCGACAAGCTCTCGTGGTTCAAAAGGTTTTGGCAAATAGTCATCAGCCCCCAATTCCAGGCCTACTATCCTGTCCGTGACTTCAGCATGTGCTGTAAGCATTAGTATCGGGAGCTGGCCGTATATAGATGACTTTGCACGAATTTCTCTGCAAATTTCAAACCCATCTTTTTCTGGCAGCATCACATCTAGAATTAGTAAGTCTGGCTTTACCTTCTTAATTAGCTCAAAGCCCCGAGAGGGCGTCATCGCGACATGGACTTTCATGTCATAACGTTCAAGATACTTGGTGAGCAACTGACCTAGCTTTTCATCGTCATCGATAATTAGGATTTGTTTCATGGATAATGTTCTTTGGTTTTTTCGCTCTTATATGCCTCAATAGTACGAATTCGCTCTATCGAAATCAATCGGAGAGTGGTAATTGCGTCCCTTGAGTCGTTATCATTGACTGATGATCTCTTTTAACCATGTAAGCCTCTCTCGGGGGAAGAAAAAACTCCTAGATGATGTAAATGTATTAATTCCTAAAGGTAATCGAATTGGGATTGTTGGACGTAACGGCAGTGGGAAAACGAGTCTATTTCGAGCTATTTTAGACGAGGTATATCTTGAAAGCGGCAAAATTGATAAGCCGTCTGATCTACGCCTTTCTTTGATGGAGCAAGAAACTCCAGGAATCGAAAGGGCAGCGATTGATTATGTTATTGATGCCCATTTTGAATACAGGGTTTTAGAGAAACAGCGGTTGACTGCTGAAGAGCACCATGACAATGACGCTCTGACTAATATTCTCGATAGGCTAGATGCAATAGAGGCCTACAAAGTAAAAAACTCGGCGCAACAAATATTAACAGGGCTTGGGTTTTCTTCTAGTGATCATGAAAATCCTATAAAAAGTTTTTCTGGGGGTTGGCGTGTGAGGCTCAACTTGGCAGCATCACTACTTTGTCCTTCGGACTTGTTGATGTTGGACGAACCAACAAATCACCTAGATCTTGCAGCGACAATCTGGTTGGAACAGTGGTTATTAAAATATAAAGGGACTTTATTGTTGGTTTCACATGATCGAACGTTTTTGGATAGGATCATTGATCACGTAATTAGTTTTGAGTCATGTCAACTCAAAATGTATGTAGGTAATTATAGCGCCTTTGAACGGCAGCGTGCAGAGAGACTCGCTCTGGAGGCCTCCTTATATAAAAAGCAACAGGCTAGGAAAAATAAAATAGAAGAGTTTGTGCGCCGCTTTCGTGTCAAAGCGTCAAAAGCTAAACAAGCGCAATCACGGCTGAGGGAGCTGAATAGAATGCGAGATATTTCGCCAGCGCATGTTGATTCGCCGTTTCAATTTAGATTTTCTAGGCCCAGCTNTATNCCAAATTTTCTCATGCATTTGGATAAATTATCGATTGGTTTTGAAACTCCTCTGGCAAGTAAAGTAAATCTNACGGTGACATGCGAGTCTAGGATAGGNTTGCTTGGATTTAATGGTAGCGGTAAATCTACCCTGATTAAGGTTATGGCGGGTCAGTTAAATCCATTATCTGGAGAATTGAAAAAGTCAAAACATATCAAGATTGGTTATTATGCGCAGCATCAAGTAGACGCTTTAGATCTGGAGATTACTCCTTTAGAGCTGATTGCCGCAGTCGAGAAACAAGTGGGACGTTCAACTTCGAAATCAGAGCAGGAAATTCGTGATTTTCTTGGGGGATTTGACTTTCAGGGGTCTCGGGCTGATGAAGCAATAAAAAATTTTTCTGGAGGTGAGAAAGCTAGGATGGCTTTGGCGAGAGTGGTGTCATTTGAGCCCAACTTGTTACTTTTAGATGAGCCTACAAATCATCTTGACCTAGAAATGCGCCATGCTTTGGAGCTTGCTCTTCAAGAGTATGAGGGCGCTGTGGTCATAATTTCTCATGATCGTCACTTATTAGCGAATACTGTTGATGAGTTCTATGCAATTAATGATGGTAATTTTTCGGAATTTTCAGGATCTATTCATGACTATGAAGTTACGCTAAGAGAAAATGGTGAAAGCTCAAGGAAAGACTTTCTGCACGATAGTTATAGTAAAATCGGCCAAACCGATAGAAAGGAAGCTCGGAAAAAGGCGGCGGTAGAACGCCGAAGATTGGCACCTTTAAAAAAGCAAGAGAAGTTACTTGAAACAGAAATTGAAGAGATATCAAGTGAACTGAAGCTTATAGAAGAAGAGTTACTAGATGAGAGTATCTATGATGTGGCTCATAAAATCCGTTTAAAAAATGCTTTAGAAAAGCAAGGCAGATTGAAATCTTTGTTAAAAAATAAAGAAGGCCAGTGGTATGACCTCCAGAAAAAGTTGGAATTCCACTAAGCTGGAATAAAACCTAGAGCAAGGTCGCCAAGGATGGAGTTAACCGTCTGAAATCAATAATGGTCTTGAAAGACGCAAAAGTGAACCCATTTATTAATATGACCAATTGACAACACTAAGAGTTTTAAGGACATGAGGGTACTTCAAAACCTACTAATCACGTTAACAGTAATCTTTTTTCCGACTGCGGTTATGGCTCAGGATGCGGACTATCTAGAGTTTAAGACTAATGATGAAGAAAATAATATTGAGATCTTTAAGCACGCGAGTCCTTCGGTGGTTCATATAACTAATTCAAGATTGGTTAGATCGTTTTACTCGCTGAATCCTCAGGAGGTGCCTCAGGGAACAGGGACTGGCTTCATTTGGAATAAAGAAGGTTATATCGTCACGAACTTTCANGTCATTCAACAGGCAAACGTTGTCACAGTGACGTTGCAGAATGGGTCCAGCTATGATGCGGTTCCCATTGGTGCCGATCCTGATAAAGATCTAGCAGTTCTTAAAATTAATGCTGAGGACGTTAAGCTGAGCCCCATTACTTTGGGTGATTCCTCCTTGCTTGAGGTAGGCAGGAAAGTGATTGCTATTGGTAATCCATTCGGTTTAGACACGACGATGACCGTAGGAGTTGTTAGNGCTCTTGGNAGAGAGATTGACTCAGTGAGCCGCCGAAAAATAAGAGATGTAATCCAGACCGATGCTGCAATTAATCCGGGTAACTCAGGCGGACCATTACTAAATTCTCTTGGTCAGTTAGTGGGGGTAAACACGGCCATTTATAGCCCCAGCGGAGGTAGTTCTGGTATAGGTTTCGCCATACCTGTTAATACTGTAGAGCGCATAGTTCCAGAGCTAATTACCTATGGGCAAGTGCAGACACCGATTCTCGGGATTATTCAGATTCCTCAGCCTGACTACTATAGAGACTTATGGGATATCGAAGGGGTGATTGTCTTGGATGTTGTTCAAAACACCGACCCTGAAAAGTTCGGCATGCGCGGATTACAGAGGGTTCAAAGAGGACGAATACGATTAGGAGATGTAATTTTTGAAATTGACGGACAAGCTGTGAGTGACGAAGATGACTACGCTAACATAATGGAGCAACATAAGGCAGGAGATGTAGTTGAAGTTAAGACTCGGCGCGACAATCGTATTATGGAATACAATATAGAATTGCAGACTCCTCCAAGCCGATGAGATTAACGTTGGTTTAAAAGCATTCTTGCGTTCTTCACCGCATTCAAAACTTGTTTGGGTGAAGTCCCGCCAAAATGGTTCCGTGCGTTTACTGATCCGCCTAAAGTAAGTATTGTGAAAACATCTTCCTCAATCTTTGGAGCAAACTGGGTTAATGTATCAAATGGAATTTCCGAAAGAAGTAATTTTTCCCGGATCGCGAAAGATACAACATTGCCAACTATTTCATGGGCGTCGCGAAAACTGGTGCCTTTCTTTACCAAATAGTCAGCAAGGTCGGTAGCCGTGGCAAAACCTTTTGAGGCGGCATTTTCCATGACATCTCTATTACATTTAATAGCCGATACCATTTGACTATAAGCATATAAGCAATCTTTGATTGTATTTACCAGATCGAAAAGAGGCTCTTTATCCTCTTGATTATCTTTGTTGTAAGCAAGCGGCTGAGACTTCATTACGGTAAGAAGAGCAGTATGAGCACCAGCTACCCGACCGAATTTCCCTCTAATAAGCTCTGGAACATCTGGGTTTTTCTTTTGCGGCATGATTGATGAGCCAGTGCAAAAGCTATCAGGCAACTCAATAAAATTAAACTGAGGGGAAGCCCACAAGACTATTTCTTCTGAAAATCTTGATAGATGGGTCATTAATAGAGTTCCGGTTGATGCGAGTTCAATAATAAAGTCCCTATCGCTCACAGCATCTAGGGAGTTAGCGCACGGGGAATCAAAACCCAACTGTTCTGATGTGTAATTCCTGTCTATAGGGAAAGTTGTGCCCGCCAGGGCGGCACTACCCAGTGGAGATCGATTCACCCTCTTCCTGCAGTCTTGAAAGCGATCAAAGTCTCGGCTGAGCATTTCAAACCAAGCCATCATGTGATGACCAAACGTTACAGGTTGAGCTATTTGTAAGTGCGTAAAGCCTGGTAAAACAGTATTCGCCTCCTTTTCAGCCAGTTCTACTAATGCTCTCTGAAATTCGGTGATTAACTCACAAATCTCATCTATTTGACTTCTTGAGTATAATCTAAGATCCGTTGCAATTTGGTCATTTCTGGACCTTCCCGTATGAAGCTTCTTGCCGGTTTCACCTATTTTCTCTGTCAGAGCAGATTCGATGTTCATATGAACGTCTTCCAGCTCTGTGGACCAAAGAAATTTTTTATTGATTATTTCCTTGCGGATTTCCTCAAGTCCTCCCACGATTTCTGTTACTTCTCTTTCTGCCAATATGCCAACTTTTCCNAGCATTCTTGCATGCGCAATAGAGCCGTCTATGTCGTATTGATAAAGGCTACTATCAAATGATACAGAAGCAGTAAAGCGTTCCACAAAAGGCGAGGTAGCTTCCTCGAACCTACCACCCCAAAGCTTTTTGTTCTTGTCAGATTTCTTAACAGTCATACCGTTGAATTAAATTTTTAATAATTGACATTTAATTATAACAGGATAGTTAGTATCAAATAACCTGATAATTACTACATGAAAATTAAGGAATAAGAGAGAAAGAAACGCTAAAATGAAAAAGAACAAGTCAAAAAGCTTCGAGAGCTTACCAGAAAAGTCAAAGTTATGAACAGAAAACTGAGAATTGCGACTAGAAAAAGCCCGCTAGCACTTTGGCAGGCAAATTTTGTGCGGCAATCTTTAGAAAGAATAGATAGGGATTTACAGATCGAGATTCTGCCCATGAGCACTCAAGGAGACAGAATTCTCGACAGCCCGCTTTCAAAAATCGGAGGTAAAGGTTTATTTGTAAAGGAGCTTGAGAGAGCGTTGCTGCAAGGTGAAGCCGACATAGCAGTTCATTCGATGAAAGACGTCCCAATGGAATTTCCAGAGGGTCTTCATCTTGCGGGAATCTGTGAGCGTGAAGACCCTAGTGATGCTTTTGTATCAAATAAATATCGTAGTTTGGAAGATATGCCAGGAGGTACTAAGATTGGAACTTCGAGTCTACGAAGACAATGCCAATTAAGTTTTCTCCGCCCAGATCTTGATATTGCAGATCTTAGGGGTAATGTTGGAACTCGCCTACTTAAATTAGATGAGGAAAATTATGACGCAATAGTCCTTGCGACTGCTGGCTTAATTAGATTAAAACAAAGCGAAAGAATCAGCAGTCGCCTAAAATTGCATGAGTGTTTGCCAGCAGCAGGCCAAGGAGCAGTTGGAATCGAGTCGCGGGCAGATGACAAAGAAACACAGGATATTATAAATACGATAAATCACGTTTCGACCGCTACCTGCGTTCTCGCAGAGCGCACAGTGAATAGCAGACTACAGGGAAGTTGCCAGGTACCTATCGCAAGCTATGCTGAATTATACAAAAACGGAATAAGGTTACGTGCCTTAGTTGGAAGAGTGAATGGTACTGAAATAGTTAGAAGTGAGCATGTCGATGTTTGTGATTCCGCCATAGAACTGGGAGTAAGAGTTGCAAAAGATTTACTTTCTAAAGGCGCCGGTAACATTCTAGATGAATTTCTAAATGAGTGAATCAAGGATATGACATACTCTGAATCTTTAGGTGGTTTAAAAGTTCTGATAACACGCCCTGAAAAACAATCAGAAACTTTAGCATCTATGGTGAAGGATCTCGGTGGAGATGCTTTTGATTTTCCACTGTTAAAAGTTGATTCAATTAAAGATGAACTTAGAATAAGTGAGCTGGAAGAAAAACTTAAAAAACTTAGCAGCTATCATAAATTAATTTTTGTCAGCAAGAATGCCGTCACGTATGGAGCAGAAGTAATAAGTAAGAATTGTCCAAACCTGCCGACTGAGGTTGACGTAATTGCTATTGGGTCTAGCACCGCAAAAGTTGCTTCTGAGTTTTTCGGCTGCGAAGTTATGCATCCAATGTCTGGATCTGTAAGTGAGGACCTAATCGCCTTGCCTTGTCTGGCCAATGTCAAACAAAAGAGAATCGCAATATTTAGAGGGACAGGAGGTCGGGAATTTTTGGCAGGAAGTCTGATAGATCGTGGAGCTGAAGTAGAGTATTTTGAGGTCTATGAACGAAGTCCTACCGAGCGCGGTGGTCATGAGCTTTTAGAAATAATAAGTGAGCATGACGTTAATGTGTTAACTATTACGAGTGGTGATTCCCTTAGAGTGCTAAATAAACTGTTCTTGGAAAGCGGGAATGGAAGTTTCGATTTGTTTTCCATACCCATAATTGTGCCTTCCGCGCGAGTCAGTCTGCTGGCAGAGGAACTTGGATTCCAAAAAATAAAACTTGCACAAGGAGCAGATACTAGAGCTACGGTTTCCGCACTCCATGAAGTTGCTTCGGAGGCCGACAAAAGCGATTATAACCAAAGAGGAAATTGATTTAAGATAATAAACTATTTGAGAATAGAGGACTTTGAGTGACAGACAAGTCGGAAACACCGAAAATATTAGAGGAAATCTCTCAGGCTGGCGCTAAAGGCCGCAGTCGACCCAGGAATCAAAAGAATGCTCGACGCCGACTTTTTGTCCTGACTTTTCTGCTAGTTTCTCTAATTACTACTATTTTCTATCTGGGGTTTCAGCTTCGCGAGCTTCAAAAAGGGATTGCGGATATGAATGTCCGATATGATGCATTAAGAGTTACAGTATCTGATCAAAATTCCCGCTTACAAGTTTTTTCTTCTGAAGTAGACCAATACACTGAAGCTGAAGTTGCGGACCAGGCTTTGATCGAAGAGATCGGCAGGATGAGTACTGAGATTGAAGAACTAAGATCTCAAGGGTTGGTTCAGCTTACTGAGCCTGACTCATATTGGAGCATTCGAGAGGCAGAGTTTTTGCTGAGCTTGGCCAACCGNAAGCTCAATTTAGAAAAAGATATTCCTTCAAGTATCGCGTTAATTGAGGATGTCGACTTTTCTATTGTCGCTTCGGGTCTTCAAAATGTTATTCCTCTGAGAGAATCGTTATCAAGAGCATTATCTAGTCTTCGAGCTGTCGAACAGATAGATTACGAAGGTATTTTTATTCAAATAGAATCATTGAAATCTGCAGCAGAAGAAATAGAAGTGAAAGGATTAGAAATTTCCAAAATTCCTGTTAGCGAGAGTGAGGNGACCACAAACCTTGGAGATATCGAATACTCAACTCTGGGACTTAACTCGTTAGTAACTTTTTTATCAAATATCTTCGTTTGGAGAGAATGGGACCGTAGNGCAGATTTAATCTTGATGACTGATGAGAGAACTATAGCCAAGCAGAGATTGTATACGCTGTTGGAGCAAGCTCAGCAAGGGCTTATTTCCCAAAATGGCATAGTTTNTAAGCAAAGCTTAAAAAAGGCGGAGGAGCTGTTTGCGATGCTGGGTGCTGAGAATTCTGTTTTAGGTGGAGCGTTAAAGGCTGAATTAGATGACCTTGTCACAGTAAACATTGACCCAGAATTGCCCTCACTAGATGAGCCTCTTCAGCTAATGAATCAACTAACATTTAGACTCCACGACTTGAAATGATACGGTTATTTTTGCTTTGCCTCGCAATCAGTATTTTCGGGCTATGGGTGACTCTTTTTCTAGGGTTTCCGGGTGATCCTGGGTATCTTTTGGTAGCGTTTGGCAACTATACCTTTGAAACAAGCCTATTCGCTCTATTAATTTTTTCAGGATTAATTTATTTAGTATTTCGTATATTGAANATAATGTTCGCTTGGATTGACTTGCTGAAGCTACTGCGGATCAAGGAATTATATGAGAGGAAACNAAAAGATAAAGCGCANAATGCGACAACTGAAGGCTATATACAGCTTTTTCTGGGCAACTGGAAAGCAAGCTATAAGTCTCTGATCAAAGGGTTAACAGCTAGAGACGCGAATATTGTGAGCTATTTAGCAGCATCCTACACTGCCTTCAAAATCGCGNAATCCGAGAAATGGTCGCGTCATCTTAGCGATGCAGAGCAGAAATTTCCTNCTCATAAACCTNCGATTGAATTAATNAAAGCGCAGTTTTTATTTGAGACTGATCAGTTTGATGAAGCCAAGGTAATTCTTGACNCCNTGAAAAGAAATCCATCNTATGACTCTACTTTGACNCTTCTTCTCAAAGACTATTATCTGAAAATAGGAGANTGGCCGGCCTTAAGAGCACTGCTACCGCAGTTAGAGAGAAATAGCCTTATTGAAGCTGAGGAGTTGAACGAATTAAAGGTGCAGTCTCTGAAGTCGGAATTNAAAACACTTTCTGGAAAAATCGGCAGTGAAGCAGACAGAGAATCGATCAAGGCTTTAATGACACTATGGAAAAAAACGCCTAGTAGATTANGCGAGGACGNGGAGTTAATTAGCTTTTACGNTAATACTTTGATTAGATTTGGTGAAAATCGCGAAGCGCTGAAGGTAATCGAAAAAGCGGTGGGNAAGAAATGGAACGATCGACTTGTTCGCTTTTACGGTGAAAAAGATTTTGGAGTAAATTCCCATCAATTGGTGATTGCTGAAAAATGGTTAAAATTAAAGGCAGATAGTAGCGTTCTTTTTTTAACTCTTGCACGTATCTCATTAAGAAATGAACTTTTGGACAAAGCAAGGAGCTATTATGAATCTAGCATTTTTTCTTCGCCATCTGCAGACGCTTACCTTGAACTCTCAATGTTACTGGGTAGAGTTGGTGACGAACATGCAAGCCTAGAAAATCTGAAGCACTATTACAAACTCATAGCTGTTGATACATTGAACTTACCTTTAGTATCCTGAGAGAGCTATTTGCTTTTGTCGATTCCCAAATCTGGCCAAATCTCATCTATTCTTCGTTTTACTTCATCAGTCATCTCTATCGGAGTACCCCATTCGCGGGTCGTTTCGCCAGCCCATTTGTTTGTGGCGTCCAAGCCCATTTTTGAGCCAAGTCCAGATGTAGGCGAGGCAAAGTCCAAATAGTCAATGGGGGTATTGTCGATCATGACCGTGTCGCGTACTGGGTCCATGCGAGTGCTTATGGCCCAAATGACATCTTCCCAGCTCCGTGTATTTATTTCCTCATCGACTACGACGATAAATTTTGTGTACATAAATTGACGAAGGAAAGACCAAACTCCCATCATGACTCTTTTGGCGTGACCAGGATATTGCTTTCTAATACTTACTATTGCCATTCGATATGAGCAGCCCTCGGGAGGCAGATAAAAATCCTGAATTTCAGGAAATTGTTTTTGTAGGATAGGAACGAAGATCTCGTTTAAGGCAACACCCAGAATTGCTGGTTCATCCGGGGGGCGACCCGTGTAAGTGCTGTGATAAATAGGATCTCGTCTATGGGTTATTCTAGTTACGGTAAATACAGGGAATTTGTCTACTTCGTTGTAGTACCCAGTATGATCACCGAATGGTCCTTCTTTGGCGAACTCATCACTGTCGATGTGCCCTTCGAGAATTATCTCAGCACCTGCCGGCACCTGGAGTTGGTTCGTTTGCGATTTTATAACGTTGGTTTTGCTGCCGCGGAGTAGTCCTGCAAAAGCATATTCAGATAGTGAATCGGGAACAGGTGTAACCGTTGCAAGAATAGTTGCAGGATCTGCACCAATTGCAATTGAGACTGGGAAGGGCTTACCAGGATATTTAATCTTCCAATCTCTAAAATCTAACGCTCCTCCCCTGTGTGACAGCCATCTCATAATCAACTTGTTTTTCGCGATTCGCTGCATTCGATAGATGCCAAGGTTCTGTCGCTCTTTGTCGGGGCCTTTTGTGATAACGAGGGGCCAAGTTACTAACGGACCTGCGTCACCAGGCCAAGAAGTTTGTATGGGGAAAATGGATAAGTCTACGTCCTCTTCTTCAACTACAACTTCTTGACAAGGTGCGGACCGTTTTACGTTGGGGGAAATATTCAGGACACTTTTATAATTTGGAAGATTCTCCCAAAGTTCTTTCCAGCCAGAAGGGGGTTTTGGTTCTTTGAGGAAGGCTAAAAGCTTACCGACATCTCTGAGACCATTTAGGTTGTCCTGGCCCATTCCTAGCGCAATTCTCCGAGTACTTCCAAACAGATTGGCTAAGAGAGGAACTGAAGATCCTTTAATATTTTCAAATAAAAGCGCAGGCCCTTGGAGTTTCAATGTGCGATCAGATATTTCTGTTACTTCAAGATACGAATCGATCTCAGTACTGATTCTTTTGAGTTCCCCTTCTTTCTCGAGGATAGTGATAAAGTCTCGTAAATCCTTAAATACCATCAAGCAAATCTTATCTAAAAATTTTTAACTGAATAGACAAAAAAATAACCAAAGATACTAATTCCTTTTCATAGAATTAAAAAATTCATCATTAGTTTTGGTGCCTTTTAATTTATCTAAGATAAATTCAGTGGCTTGCACATCTTCCATTGAGCTGAGAAGTTTTCGCAGTATCCACATTCGTTGAAGTTCTTCGTCTGTAGTCAGTAAGTCTTCTCTTCGAGTACCAGACCGACGGACGTTTATAGCTGGGTAAATTCGTTTTTCAGCTACCTTACGGTCAAGATGCAGTTCCATGTTGCCTGTACCCTTAAATTCTTCATAAATTACCTCGTCCATTTTAGAGCCAGTTTCGATCAAGGCGGTAGCTATTATTGTTAGTGAGCCTCCTTCCTCGAGGTTTCGGGCTGCACCAAAAAAGCGCTTAGGTCTCTCAAGAGCATGGGCATCAACACCGCCAGTAAGGACCTTCCCCGAAGAAGGGATCACTGTGTTATAGGCTCTTGCGAGGCGAGTAATAGAGTCTAATAAGATAACCACATCTTCTTTATGTTCAACTAATCTTTTTGCCTTTTCGATTACCATGTCTGCAACTTGGACATGTCTTGAAGGTGGTTCATCAAATGTACTAGCAACAACTTCGCCCCGAACAGACCTCTGCATTTCGGTAACTTCCTCTGGCCGCTCATCAATAAGCAATACAATCAAACGAACTTCCGGATTATTTTTGGTTATTGATTGCGCAATATTCTGCAAAATTAGTGTTTTGCCTGCCTTCGGAGGAGACACTATTAAACCTCTTTGGCCCTTGCCTATTGGAGAAGTTAAATCGATCACTCTAGCGCTTAAATCTTCTGTGCTGCCGTTACCTAACTGAAGTTCTAATCTATCTTGTGGGAATAGTGGAGTAAGGTTCTCAAATAATATCTTATTTTTGGAGCTTTCAGGTTTGCTGAAATTAATTTCGCTAATCTTGAGGAGTGCAAAATACCTCTCGCCGTCTTTGGGCGGTCTTATCTTGCCAGCAACGGTATCTCCTGTTCTTAAGTTAAACCTCCGAATTTGGCTAGGGCTCACATAGATATCATCTGTGCCAGCTAAGTATGATGAGTCCGCCGAACGCAGGAAGCCGAAACCGTCTTGAAGTATTTCAAGAACACCGTCCCCATATATATCGGCTCCGTTTTTCGCATGTCGTTTGAGTATTACGAAAATGATATCCTGTTTTCTAGATCTAGAAACATTCTCTAGACCCATGTCATTTGCTGTTTCGAGAAGTTCTGCGATTGGCTTTTGTTTAAGTTCAGTTAGGTTCATAGTTATACTTGTAGATTAGTAGGGATTAAAATTTCATGTGTTTATTATGGAAAAATTGTTCAGGTAGTGCGATGAGGCACGTTGAACTAAAAATAAAGGTTAAGGGTTAGGGTTGATTATCGAATAAATAAGAATTTTAAAAATTGTTAGGTTTGTAGGTTAGAAACGTTTTCAATCTCATTTATTATTTTATTTAAAATAAAGTAACGAATCTTTTTTAAGTAATCTCCGAAAAGCTATTTTTCTACTTCTAATTAACGTTATTTATACGCCTACTAACTGCCAGACTAATGGGTTTACTCAATTTACGAGTGCTGGGAGCTTAGTAATATCTAGCGGAAAACCTGTCAATAAGGTGCTCGCGAATGAGCAAGCCCCCTCATTAAACGCAATTTACATGGCGCTGTCAATAAACTCTGTTAACTGTGTCTTGGACAATGCGCCCACTTTTGTGCCGGCAACATCTCCATTATTGAAAAGAATTAGAGTTGGAATGCCCCGTATGCCATATTTCGGCGCGGTATTGGGATTAGCATCCACGTCCATTTTACAAACTTTCAGCTTTTCTGCGTACTCGCCCGCTATTTCTTCCAGAACAGGCGCTATCATCTTGCAAGGTCCGCACCATTCAGCCCAAAAATCGACCAAAACAGGCCCTTCTGCTTGCAACACATCAGTGTCAAAACTACTGTCTGAAATGTGAACGATATTGTCGCTCATAAATTATTCCTTGTGTAATTTTATTTTCTCTAACTGCGATTAAAACTGAAGTCTTTCTTTTGCCACCGTAACGTAGTCCTTATGATAAAGAGAAATATCCAGGTTTCAAGGTATAGCGAGAATTTATTCGTTCTATGCCTCTTGAAGGAAGGTAATGTCTCAACCCTTAAGTTTCTGACAACCATTGTGCTGCTTTCTTTGCAAAGTACGTTAGGATTGCGTCCGCTCCTGCGCGCTTAATGCAAACTAATGACTCCAATGTTATCGCTTTTTCCTCCAGCCACCCATTTTGAATGGCCGCCATGTGCATCGAGTACTCGCCGCTAACTTGATAAACTAATGTTGGCACACGGAACTCTTCTTTTACTCGGCGGACTATGTCTAAGTATGGCATGCCAGGTTTCACCATTACCATATCGGCACCTTCTGAAAGGTCAAAGGCAATTTCTTGAAGCGCCTCGTCGCTATTGGAAAAATCCATCTGGTAACTATGTTTGCCTGACTTTCCTAGATTTGTACCTGAACCTACGGCATCGCGAAAGGGGCCATAATAATTGGACGCATATTTAGCCGAATACGCTAGGATTCGCGAGTGAATTAGTTTTCTTTCCTCAAAAGCATTTCTAATAGCGCCAATTCTACCGTCCATCATATCAGAAGGAGCTTCTATATCTGCTCCCGCTTGCGCATGTGAAAGTGCTTGTTTTACTAGGACATCTACGGTTTCTTCATTAAGAACATAGCCTGAATTACTTATAATTCCGTCTTGTCCGTGTGTTGTGTAAGGATCTAGTGCGACATCGGAAATGACTCCTAAATTAGGAAAAGATTCCTTCAGGTGCTTTATAGCATTTTGGATTAACCCATCCGGGTTACATGACTCTTCACCATTCTCCGATTTTTTTTTGTCTTCAATCACTGGGAATAATGCTATAGCTGGTATTCCTAATTCGGTTAACTCTGCCGCTTCCGTAATTAGATTATCAATACTCAATCGGTATATCGAAGGCATTGATTCAATTTGTTGGCGTTCATCTTCGCCTTCAACTATGAAAATCGGATAAATCAAATCTTTAACACTCAGCCGAGTTTCTTGCATAAGTTGGCGGCTGAACTCATCTTTCCGCATACGCCGCATTCGGGCTTGTGGAAAGGTTCGACCAAAAGAAAAATTAGACATTAAGGATTCTCTTAACTTGTTTAANCATAAGTATTATATTGATTCNCGCTTTAGNCCTTAAGCTTAAATAANTNACATNNAANAGTCTTATAACATATTAGGNNGAAANAAAAGAAGAATTAGTCTTGTTAATTNTTCAAACCTATATCAAGTTTCAAATTGTTTGGTTAAAGGAAGATAAGTGAACTGGAAAAGAAACATCGTCGCAGCTTTTATCTTTTTAGGCATAGGCAGCTATATTTATTTCGGACTAAACAAATTCTTCGATCTGAACTTTGTAAAAGCTCAGCTAGAATCCATCCAAAGCTTTAAGAGTGAGAATTTTGAATTGTCTTTATTGCTCTATTTCGTTATTTATTCTCTCACTGTGGCGCTATCTATTCCTGGTGCGGTGATATTAACACTACTTGGTGGGGCCGTTTATGGAGTTTTCTGGGGTACTTTAGTCGCTTCATTTGCGAGCAGTATTGGAGCAACGCTTGCATTTTTTGTCTCACGGATTCTGCTGCGAGACTGGGTTTTGGGTAGGTTCGGGAAATACTTTGAGCCTATTAATAGAGGCATTCAACGTGAAGGAGTTTCTTACCTCTTTGCATTAAGGATGGTTCCGCTATTTCCGTTCTTTATGGTGAATCTACTGATGGGATTAACTACAATTCGAGCAACTTCTTTTTACATTGTTAGTCAAATTGGAATGCTTCTAAGCACAGTAGTCTACGTCAATGCAGGTTCACAGCTGGCAACAGTAAATAGCCTGTCCGGCATAATCAGTCCTCCAGTGGTTTTATCTTTAGTGTGTGTAGGGGTAAGCCCTATTGTTGCAAAATACGTATTGAGCGTAATCAAAAAGGGAAAAGCGTGAAGAAATTTCATAAGCCAAAAAAATTTGATGTAAATACTATTGTTATTGGTGCCGGGGCGGCTGGACTTGTTTCTTCAATTATTTTTGCCGGTGGTAAGGGCAAAGTCGTCCTTATAGAGCAAGGCAAGATGGGAGGAGATTGTCTTAATACTGGTTGTATCCCGAGTAAATCCTTAATCAGAAGTTCGCGCCTAAATTTTGAACTAGATCATGCTAGCGAATTCGGAATTGAAATCGGACAGAAAAAGGTTAATTTCGAGAAAGTTACCGAACGAGTAAACAGAGTAATAAAATCGATTGAACCACACGACTCTGTGGAAAGGTTGACCTCCTTAGGAGTCAAATGTATTCAGGGATCAGCTAAAATTGAATCGCCTTATTTGGTATCAGTTAAAGGTCAAACAATCAGCACACAAACAATAATCATTGCAACCGGCGCNAGNCCAATCTTACCAACTATAAGTGGTCTAGAATCTATCGACTTTTTGACTTCAGAATCAGTATGGAATTTGAAAGTTTTGCCAAAGAGACTGCTAGTTATTGGCGCGGGACCAATTGGTTGTGAGCTAGCACAGGCCTTTTGCCATCTTGGAGCAAAAGTTGTTCAGATTGATATTCAGTCACGCCTCTTGCCAAAAGAAGACTCTGAGGTCTCAGATCTAGTCAGACAGCAGTTTCAACGTGATGGCATAAATGTATTAACGGAACATAAACCAATTAAAGTTGTGCGTGAAGGCGGTGTAGATTACTTAGAAGCTCTCTACAACGGGAAAACTGTCCGTATTGAATTTGATAAAGTAGTCGTCGCCATTGGAAGAAAACCAAATGTAGAAGACATTGGGCTCGGCAACTTGGGAGTTGAATTAACATCATTCGGAGCGATCAAAGTGAATTCTGCAATGCAGACAAATGTTCGAAATATTTTTGCCTGTGGAGACGTTGCTGGTCCTTATCAATACACTCACATGGCTTCTTACCAGGCTTTTTATTCATCAATCAATGCAATGCTGAGTGGGTTCTGGAAAATCCGAGGAAACTATAGAGCAGTGCCGTGGGCAACTTATATTAAACCAGAGGTAGCTAGGGTTGGTCTAAGTGAGACTGATGCGAGGAAGCAAAAGATTGCTTCTGATGTAACCAAGTATGAATTGTCTAACCTAGATAGAGCTCGAATTGATGGGGAATCACAAGGGTTTATAAAGATACTAACCGTTCCTGGAAAGGACAAAATCTTGGGTGTGACAATAGTGGGCAATCAAGCAAGTGAACTCATTGGTGAGTTNGTATTTGCGATGACTCATAATATGGGCTTGAGAAAAATTTGTGATGCTATTCACGTTTATCCAACGATGTATGAAGCAAATAAACTTGCGGCTAATGAGTGGCGCAAAAACCATCTACCTAAAAAATATATGGCTTGGGGTGAGCGTTTTTTTTCTTGGCGACGCGGCTTTGGAGGGAAGTAGGCCGATTCAAGGGAAGGCTGTTNGTTGATTTTTGTTAAAGAAATCGTTAGGAGTTATTCCACTGTTCGAGAAAAGTTTCAAAATCAATTGAGTCAGAGTTTTCGATGTCTTGTTGTTCAAGCAAAGATTTATTGCTTATGCTTTGCATATACTCTAAGAAGATTTCATCAATTTTTGCTTCTCTTAGAGTTCTTGAGTGCCTTTTGGAGTGTTCCATCGAAAATTCAAAGAAGGTAACGTTTTCGCTTTTCATCTGATCAAGCATACGACCAGATGGAGTGAGAGCTGGGTTGTTAATTTTCTCTTGTTGCTTAAAAACGGCTACAGAATACTGATTACTCTGATTAACATTATCCAGAATGCAGGCACTGTGTTTAATATCCTTTATCAACTCCATAGACCAGTCCTTTAGGGCCCTTTGCTTACCTTCACTAGAGAGTAGTAATTTAGGCTCTCTTCCTCGATTTACAACCAAGGATAGATTATTGGCAACCTCAAAAAATTCATCCTTATTGCAATCGGGACTTTCGGCTAATAGGCAGTGCAATAAAAAAGAATCTAGAAAATGAATTTGCTCTCTACCTATTCCTATAGGGGAATAGGGATCAAGGTCAAGTGCTCTAACCTCTATATATTCGATTCCCCGATTGGTAAGCGCCTCTAAAGGTTTTTCTCCATTTTCGACATTACGCTTGGGTCGAATCGTAGAATAAAACTCGTTCTCTAATTGGAGCAGGTTGGTATTTATTTGTTGATGTTTGCCGTCTTTTGTATGGCCAATCTTTGCGTATTCCGGAAACGGCGTCTTTATAGCTTCGCCTAAACACTCTACATAAGTCTCTAGATCGTTGTAGCAAACAAAGAGGGACTCTTGTGCTTCACTTTTGTAACCAAGGCTACCCATTCTTAAGCAGGTTGCATAAGGTTTGTATAAAGTAGATTTATCTAATTCTNTTAGATCATGCTCGCGTCCCTCGACAAAACATTTGCATGCCGTTGGCGATGCGCCAAATAAGTATGCGAGTAGCCAAGAGAATCGGTGGAAATTCCTGATCAAATGGAGATACTTCTCCGTCTTAAAACTTTGAATTGAGCCTTCAAATTTGCAGTGCGTTTTGTACGACTCCCAAAATGATTCGGGCATAGAAAAATTATAATGAATCCCGGCTATTGCCTGCATCAGACTGCCATATCTTTGGTGCAAGCCCTCCCGATACAAAGTTTTAAGTTTGCCTATGTTGGATTCCCCATATTGGGCGATTGGAATTTGGGTATCGCTGCGCAGTGGGCAGGGCATACTCGTGACCCATAGAACCTCATCACTTTCTATATTTTGCATTGTGTACCGATGAATATTCTCCAGCTCTTGTAAACAGCTGTCGATAGTTCTGGATACTGGTGTAATTAACTCCAATAACGCTTCCGAAAAATCGGTTGTAATGTACGGGTTAGTGAGCGCTGAACCCAAGGCTTTGGGATGTGGTGAGAGAGATATAAGGCCATTAGGTTTTACTCTGAGGCTTTCTTTTTCAATTCCCCTCTGGAGTTCACCCCATTCATCCTCAAATGCCGTTAGTCGGTACCTTTTGAGAGATTCATTAAATTGGTTGGCCAAAATGACTCCTAGTCGTCACGGTATACTTTCTTTAGTCGGTAACTCTGTATCGTCGACGGAGTCGCATTATGTCAAATATCTCCAAGACTTGGGAACGACCCATAGTGTCTCCTGGGCGTTCTAACCCATATTTCTTCAATTTCGCTGCTTAAACTCGTGTATCAAGCGTCTTTGCTTTTTATTTGGTTTCGAAGATGATGGCCAAATTACTGGCTGCGCCTTTCGTTGGTCGGAAAGGACCTGACGTTTCTCGACGCTATCCTGTGTTTCCTCAAACATTAGTTTTGCCTCTGAAAATGGTCTTCTTTGATCGTTTAGGGACTTCACTAAGACCGTCTTTTCATCAAATCCTTGTCTTAACCTAATTATAGCGCCTACTTCGATTTCCTTGCTTGGTTTTGCTCTCTGCCCGTCTACCTGTACTTTCCCACCCTCAATAGCTTGTTTCGCAATTCCACGAGTTTTAAAAAATCTGGCGGCCCATAGCCACTTATCTATACGAATCCGTGCGCTGTTATAAGAACTACTTGAGTTGGTCATATCAGAGTCCGCTGATTTTGGTCGGGAAACATTGCTTAAAGTCATCGACTAAAGGAAACTCCAAAGAGACCTGACTTTCTCGCTGACTATCAGGCCTTCTTATTCCCCATAAATATTTAAGTTGCTCAATTTTTGCTTGTCGCAAAACTGGTAGTGAATCATCAAATAGAATTGTTCGTTTTGGATCATAAGGTTCGACGGTTTGCAGGCGTTTCCAAAAGCCAGGAGCTTCCTTGGCAAGTTTCAGGCTATGAGAGCTAATAAGATGCTCAAAATAGTTAAAAATCGCGGTCTGTTCGACCTTTATCTGAAGAGTTTTTGGATGAGCATTTGTCACTAATAACAGCCGTTTGTTCAATTTCTGCAGCTTCGATAAAAATAACTCAGCGTTAGGTCGAACAGATATTTTATCTGCCACTGAGCGTTTTAAACTAGGAATATCGATTTTTAATCGTTCTGTCCAATAATCAACCGAGTACCAATTCAGTGTTCCTTGAACTTCTTGATAGAAATTCATAATTATTAAGAGTGATTCTTCTTTTGAGATTGAATTGGTTTCTGCATAAGCCTCAGGGACTAAATCTAAGAAAAAGTAGTTATCAAAACGAAGATCCAATAAGGTTCCGTCCATATCAAACATAACTGTGTCAATTTCAGCCCAGGGAGGCGCTTTGAATTTCATAACTATCTCTTGGCAACTATGTCAGAGTAATGCAACATGTTTGTATTGACAAATGAGACCAACCTTAAGAACTTCCGAATTAGTCATTAACAATAGTTTTAATTTATGTGGAAAGATGAACAACTCACAAACTTGCTGAAAATAGTAAGACAAGCTGGGATAGAGATACTCTCTGTTTACTCGCATACAAACAAGTATAATGTTAGTTATAAAGAAGATAATTCACCGATAACTGAAGCTGATAGGTTAGCAAATAATTTAATTGTCGACGCGCTGAAAAAACTGCCATCTAATTTACCAATTTTATCCGAGGAGTCAGAGGATGTCCCGTTCGGTGAACGTGAATCTTGGGAAGATTATTGGCTAATTGATCCGCTGGATGGAACAAGAGAATTCATAAGGCGGAACGGTGAATTTACGGTAAACATCGCATTTGTTCGAAACGGTGTTCCTGAGATGGGTGCGGTTCATGTTCCGGTCAGTGGTGTGACTTATGTAGGTAAGAGAGGGGAAGGAGCATGGAGAGTAGAACAAGACGATATAGTGAAAGAAATTCACTCGAGGACGTTAGAGCCACCCCACGGCTCCCTTAAGATAGTAGCTAGCCGCAGTCATCACAACGATCCTTTGGTTAATTTAATCCAAGATATTTCGAAAGAAATCCAAGTCGAGGTGGTTAGCTTGGGGAGTTCTCTGAAAATATGCCTACTGGCTGAGGGTGAGGCAGATTTGTACCCAAGGCTAGCTCCTACCTGCGAGTGGGATACAGCCGCAGCACACGCAGTTCTCAAAGCCGCAGGTGGTGAAATTTTTAACACTGCTTTTCAGCCACTGAAATACAATCAGAAAACGGATTTGTTTAACCCTCATTTTTTTGCAGTTGCTGATGCAAAATTTGATTGGAGAAAGTTGTTCGGCAATTGAACGATTATCCCTCCCTCAGTTATTCAATAGCGCTTTAAGNAGGCTGCCATAGGCCTATGATTTTCAGGACGATTGCCGTGAATCGCAATTCGGTGCTATTTCGAATAGAATCGCCAGTCCTTTATTGACAGGATTAGGGGGCCGTATTAATGCANGATCGTGCGATATATAACAGCGACCANNAACTTTTCAGGGCTANCGCTCGNCGTTTTTTTAGGGAGGAGTTGGAACCCAATATTGATCAGTGGGAAAAAGATGGGNTATTGCCAAAGGAATTTTGGTTGAAGGCNGGNGAAAATGGGTTTCACTGCTGCGGCGTCCCTGNTGANTATGGAGGNCCGGGTGCTGATTTTCTCTACAACATGGTTTTGTCTGAGGAAGTCGGTTTTGCGATTGGGGGAGCCAGTGTAGGCTTCTCGGTCTCCTCGGATATCGTTTCGTATTACCTTCTTCATGGAGGTAGCGAGGATCAAAAACGACACTGGTTACCAAGGATGGTCACTGGCGAGGCCATAGCTGCTATTGGAATGACTGAACCAGGTTGTGGGAGTGATCTCAAAGCAATGAGAACTACCGCAGTTCAAGAGGGCGATGAGTATGTAATTAACGGACAGAAAACGTTCATTACTAACGGACAAAATTGTGATTTCGTTCTCTTGGCATGCTCAACAGATCCTAGTGCGGGCGCTAAAGGTATAAGNCTCATNATTGTTGAGACAGACCGCGCNGGTTTCAATCGAGGTAGAAATCTNGAAAAAATTGGTCAGAAGGCNGCAGACACCTCTGAAATGTTCTTTTCNGATGTTCGNGTCCCTACNAANAANCTCCTNGGTAAGGCTGGAAGTGGTTTNGNTGTNCTTATGAATGAACTACCGAGAGAGCGGATAACGATTGCNTGTCGGGCNCTCGCAGAAGCGCAANGGGCATACGAGTTAACGGTTGATTATGTTAAGCAACGGAATGCTTTTGGNAAACAAATTTATGAGTTCCAGAANACTCAGTTTAAATTAGCAGAGATGAAAACNGATTTAGCTGTGGGTTGGTCATATATTGATCAGTGTCTCGCTAAAATCATAGATGGCAAACTGACTCCCGAGGAGGGTGCCATGGCCAAGTTATGGACAACCGAAACAGGTAACAGGATTGTTGATGGCTGTCTCCAACTCTTTGGTGGATACGGTTACATGAATGAGTATCCCATATCTCGTTTATTCGTGGATTCGAGAGTGAGAAGAATTTATGGCGGTACCTCAGAAGTAATGAAAATAGTAATTGGCAGGACCATTTGAGAGGTAAGGCATGATAGGCATTTCAGCGCATGGTGTTTATATCCCTCGAGCGAGGTTGAGCAAAAAAGCAATTGCTGAAGCAAACTCTTGGTTTGATGCAAGCTTAAATTCTTTGGCAAAGGGCGAGCGAGCCATTTGTAATTGGGACGAGGACACGATAACAATGGCGGTGGAGGCAGCAAAAAATTGCTTAGCTTCGAGGGACGCTCCTTCCATCAAGTCTTTGTATCTCGCCTCGACAACGTTTCCGTTCACTGATCGACAAAACTCTGTCGTGGTTGGTGAGGCGTTAAATCTCAAGAGCAGCATAAGGGCTATGGATATAGGAGCATCTCAGAGAGCGGCAACATCCTCACTTGTTTCATTGCTTGAGTCTGGTGCGGAGGGCGATGCACTTTTGGTTTCATCTGAACATAGAAGGAGCAAGGCTGGTTCGCGCTCGGAAATGCTTTGGGGAGATGCGGCCGGAGCATTAATCTTGAGCCANAAAAATGTGATTGCAGAATGCGTTGCAATAGAAACCTTGTCAGTCGACTTTGTTGACCATTATCGAGGAGAAGAATCNGATTTTGATTACGANTGGGAAGAGCGTTGGATAAGGGATGAAGGTTATTTGAAAACCATTCCACTCGCTGTTGAAAAATTAATTAANCGANCAAAAATATCTGTTGAACAAATTAAGCACTTTGTTCTTCCAAGTGATCAGGCTCGGACACCAGGTGCTGTAGCAAAGAGNATNGGAATCGCTCAAGACGCTATNGTAGACAATCAGATTGCGAGTGTTGGAGTAGCAGGTGCAGCTCAGCCTATCGTTTTATTGTCAAAAGTTTTAGAAGTTGCCGGCCCTGGAGAGTATATCTTACTTTTGGGTTTTGGGCAGGGTTGCGATGCCGTGCTTTTTAAGACAACTAAAGAGATAGTTCAGTATAAGCCGTCAATGGGTGTTGAAAAAGCAATCGCGAATCGTCGAGAGGAGACGAACTATAATAAATTCCTCAGTTTCAATAGTTTAATTGAAAAAGACATTGGCAAACGAGGGGAGGTGGACAAGCAAACCTATCTTTCCGGGTACAATCGAAGAAAAGATCTGCTCACTGGATTTATAGGGGGTAAATGTCGAGTCTGCGGTACAGTTCAAATTCCAAGGGAGAAATATTGTGTAAATCCAGAGTGTAATGCTCTTGATAGCCAAGATGATTACTGTTTTTCTGACAAGCTTGGCACCGTTGCCACGTGGACAGCTGATAGATTAACCTTTGATTGGAATCCACCCGCGTATTTTGGCATGGTACAATTCGATGGCGGCGGTAAAATAATGATGGATTTCACTGAGGTTGAGGAAGGCAAAATTGATACGGGCTCTCGGATCTCTGTTCATTTTCGTGTAAGGCAGTTTGATTCTGTGCGCGGATTTAGAAAGTATTTTTGGAAAGCGGTAATCAAGGACTGAACTTGATGATTTCTTAGGCAATCGAGCTTACGTGTTAGAAAATTGCGATGTTTAACGTTAACAGTTAAAAGGGCGAGTAAAGACAAATGGCAAGTGGAATAAAAGATAAAGTTGTTATTCTAGGCATGGGCTGCAGTAAATTTGGAGAGCGTTGGGAGTCGAGCCCTTCAGAGCTCATGGTAGAGGCGTTCGAGGAGTGTATACAGGATGCCGGTATCGAGAGGAATCAAATTGAGGCGGCATGGTTTGGTGCTGGTATCGATGCGTTTAATGTGGGTGCTTCAGCAATGCCACTCGCCATTGCCCTGCGATTGAACTATATCCCTGTCACAAAAGTGGAGAACATGTGCGCGACTGGTACAGAAGCATTTAGAGGCGCTGTTTATGCGGTTGCTTCTGGCGCCTGCGATATAGCACTCGCTCTCGGCGTAGAGAAATTGAAAGATACCGGTTACGGTGGTTTGCCTCAAAGGTCGAGAGGGTTGGAGAATGACATGTACTGGCCAAACCTATCCGCCCCCGGAGCATTTGCTCAGCTTGCTACCGGCTATCGAGCGAAGCACAATCATAACAAAGAAGATCTAAAACGAGCGATGGCCCATGTGTCAGTCAAAAGCCATGCAAATGGTGCAAAAAATCCTAAAGCGCATTTGCAGCGAGAGATTACTTCGGAACAAGCAGTGAACGCTCCTTATATTGCGGAGCCGATTGGCTTGTATGACTGTTGTGGAGTTAGTGATGGATCTGCATGTGCGATAGTTACGACGCCGGAGTTGGCAAAAAGCTTGGGCAAAGAAAATCTCGTCTCTGTAAAAGCTCTGCAGTTAGCCGTTTCCAATGGAACCGAATCCAGTCATGAAAGCTGGGATGGATCCTATTTAAAAACGACTCGCATAGCCTCTCAGCGGGCCTACGATGAAGCAGGTATTCGTAAACCAAAGGAAGAAATAACCATGACAGAAGTTCATGATTGTTTTTCAATTACCGAGCTTGTCACCATGGAAGATTTGCAGTTAGCGGAGGAAGGGAAAGGAGTGAGAGAAGTGTTAGACGGAAATTTCGATGCGGATGGGAAAACACCATGTCAGATAGATGGTGGCTTAAAATGTTTTGGTCATCCAATAGGGGCGTCTGGTTTACGCATGATCTATGAAAATTACTTACAACTGAATGGTAGGGCGGGAGCTAGACAGTTATCGGACCCGAAACTAGGTCTTAATCACAATCTAGGGGGCTTCCCGCACCAGAATATTTGTTCAATCTCAATAGTTGGTCCATATAACTAGAAAGTATTCGGAGGCAGGATCAACTTAACCATCTAAATTCACCTAGATTTCATCGTAAATTCTCATGCAGGCTAAAACACTAACCATGCCGGTCGATTCGACTTCTTCTTTAGATTCAGCAAAAAAAACTCTAGAGTCTATTAATAACTTTGTCTCTCTGGGACTTCATAACTTGAAGGTCATTTGTACTGTAAATCAAAGGTTAGAAGCAAAACTTTTAGATGACTATCAATTTGCGAGTTACCAGTTGGCTTTTTGTGCCGCAGAAATCAGCGCGGCAAGCTATTTTCTTGATTACTGTAGAGCTGGTAGCACAAATCCCAGCCAACACGCTTTGGCGTTACTTTTTGCCGGGGATACGTTCCAAAGCGTTATTGAAAGGTTGAAAACAGCTAGTCACGACATCGGCATTGACTCTGAGGACCTGAGTACCATAGAAAATAGTACTGAAGCTAAAGCACTTCTCTTAGAGACCCAGCCAAAAGCAGTCTCTGCGTTAGGTGCCGAGATAGTTGACGGGACGATAGGCAGACTACCCTCAGGGCTAGATGACGAGAAGGAGTTGGTCAGAGAGTCTTTTTCCCGTTTTGCTGATGAGGTTGTAGCGCCCCTTGCCGAAAAAATTCACCGAGAAGATAGAGATATTCCGGATGAAATTATTCAAACTGCGGCGCAACTAGGATGTTTTGGAACATGCATACCAGAAAGATTCGGAGGTCTCCAGCCCGACGAAAAATCAGACAGTGTTAGCATGATCGTTGTTACCGAAGAATTATCCAGAGGGTCTCTGGGCGCGGCTGGAAGTTTAATAACTAGACCAGAGATTGCAGCTAGGGCATTATTGGCTGGGGGTACAGAGCGTCAACAGCAAAATTGGCTGCCAAAGTTAGCGTCAGGCGAAACACTTTGTGCAATATCAATCACCGAACCTAATACGGGTTCAGATGTTGCCGCTGTCAGTTTAAAAGCAACAGCTGAAGGAAATGGCTGGATTTTAAATGGGAGCAAAACTTGGTGTACTTTTGCGGGTCGCTCTGAACTCATTGTGACCTTAGCCCGAACTAACCAAGATAACTCCTTGGGTCATAAAGGCTTGAGTATGTTCCTTATCGAAAAGCCAGCGTTTTCAGGGCATCAATTTGAACATTGTCAAGTCGGCGGCGGAAAGTTGAGCGGGAAATCGATAGCAACTCTTGGTTACCGTGGCATGCACTCTTTTGATCTATTTTTTGAAGATTATTTTGTNNCCNATGAAAATTTAGTNGGTGNAAATGAAGGANTAGGNAAAGGGTTCTATTACACAATGGCTGGTTTNTCTGGAGGTAGAATTCAGACTGCNGCCAGAGCAACCGGTTTGATGCAAGCTGCGTTTGANAAGGCGGTAACTTATTCAGTAGAGCGTAAAGTTTTTGAAAAGTCNCTTGGCGATTTCCAACTCACTCAAATAAAGCTAGCAAGGATGTTGGCAACGATAACGGCGTGTCGACAGTTTAGCTATGCTGTCGCCGATCTTCTAGATAAAGGTCAAGGTCAGATGGAAGCCAGCTTAGTAAAATTGCTTAGCTGCCGAGCAGCTGAATGGTTAACACGAGAGGCAATGCAGATACACGGCGGTATGGGTTATGCAGAAGAGAGTGCGGTATCTAGGTATTTTGTTGATGCCCGAGTGCTGTCAATTTTTGAAGGCGCAGAGGAGGTACTTGCGCTAAAAGTGGTTGCAAGAGAGCTTATTGAAAAAGCATAAGGACTTCTGGTTAACAGGAAGCATTTTAACTAAGACAATTTAATGAGGAGAAGAAAATGGCGACACCACTTTTGCAGGATAAAGTCGTGATTGTCACTGGCGCTGGAAGGGGTATTGGTCGCGGTATCGCGCTGATGGCGGCCGCAAACGGAGCAAAAGTTGTAGTCAATGACCTTGGTGGATCAGAGGACGGATCTGGAGCTGACAGCAGCCCTGCGGACGAAGTTGTAGATCAGATAAAAGCTTCCGGCGGTGAGGCAATAGCTTCGTATGCAAGTGTTACTGAATGGGACGCGGCCCATGAGATTGTTGAGGCTGCCGTTAATTATTTTGGTCGTATTGATTGTGTTGTGAATAATGCAGGTAATCTAAGAGATGCGATTTTTCACAAGATGACTGAAGAGGATTTTGATTCTGTCTTAAACGTGCACTTGAAAGGCACGTTCAACGTAAGCAGAGCCGCGGCGACCCATTTTAGAGCTCAAACCAGTGGCTGCTTCGTAAACATGACTTCCACTTCAGGGCTGATAGGTAATTTTGGTCAGGCGAATTATGCGGCAGCAAAATTGGGTATCGTTGGTCTTTCTAAGTCCATGGCATTGGATATGGGGCGGTTCCGCGTCCGGTCTAACTGTATCGCACCATTTGCGTGGAGTCGTTTAATCGGAACAATTCCCACTAATACAGATGAGGAGAAAGCGCGAGTAGCAAAGATACAGCAGATGACGCCGGAGAAAATTGCGCCTTTGGCAATTGCTCTTTGTAGCGATGCAGCGCGTGAGGTTTCGGGTCAAATATTTGGGGTAAGAAACAATGAAATTTTTCTTTTCAGTCAAAATCGACCTTTCCGTTTTGCCCATACCCAAGAGGGCTGGACAGCGGAAGCTGTCTTAGACCGAGTCATACCAGCATTTCAGTCAGATTTCTTTCCTCTTGAGAGGTCTGGAGATATTTTCAGTTGGGACCCAATCTAAAAATAAAAAGGTAAGTTATGGCAATTGATCCGGAAAAGTTATTGAACAGAGAATTCGGTTCTGTTCGAGAGACCTACACAGAAAAAGATTGCATCTTGTACGCTCTGGGTGTCGGCATGGGTCTCGACCCTCTTGATGAGGAGTGTCTTAGATTTGTATATGAGGATAATTTAAAGACGCTGCCCAGCCAATCCGTGATTATGGCCCATCCAGGTTTCTGGGCAAAGGATGAAGATACTGACATTGACTGGGTTAAGGTATTGCATGCCGGACAAGAAGTTATCTTTCATAGTCCTATTCCTTCCTCGGGCACGGTTGAAGCGACAACCCGTATAACAGAGGTGACAGATAAAGGAGATAAGATTGGAGCTCTGATAAATTCTGAGAGGGTTGTCCGGGATGTTGAGACAGGTAAGGATATTTGTACTTTAATCACCACAATTCTAGCTAGGGGGAATGGCGGTTTTGGGGAGCAACGGAAAGCATCAGCTACCAAACCGGATGCTATTCCAACGACTGAACCAGANCAAATTTGCGATTTNCCCACGCTACCACAACAAGCCCTAATTTATNGGCTNTCTGGNGACTTCAATCCGCTCCATGCGTCGCCTTCGATTGCCAGGAGTGCCGGGTTTAAGGCGCCTATTCTTCATGGCCTTTGTACCTTTGGAGTTATGACCCATGCCTTGGTTAAAACTTGCTGCGATTATGACCCAAGTCGTTTCTTAAGAATGAGGTTGAGATTTTCAGCACCTGTCTATCCTGGAGAAACTATCCGAACTGAAATCTGGAAGGAAGGTAATGAGATAGCCTTTCGTTGCAAATCAATTGAGCAAAACAAGATTGTTATAAACAATGGATACCTGCTCATNAAGGATTAAATAGGAATCACAATTGCAAAATATACTCAAAGGAATGCGGGTGGTGGAAGGTAGCGCATTCGTTGCAGCACCCTCTGGAGGAATGACCTTGGCTCAGCTCGGAGCAGATGTGATNCGTTTTGATCAGCTAGGAGGTGGCATCGACTATAAGCGCTGGCCCCTAAGCAACTCGGGTAAGAGTCTGTATTGGAACTCCCTCAATAAAGGGAAGCGTTCGATTNCTGTTGATTTTCGNAACCCAAAGGGAAGAGAACTCATTCAAAGTCTAATAACAGAGCCGGGAGACGACAGTGGGNTNTTTGTCACGAACTTCCCNGCGAAAGGGTTCTTGTCCGATGATGTATTGAGAGAAAAGCGAAGNGACCTTATTTATGTGAACTTGACTGGGGACAGAAATGGGGGAAGTGCGGTCGACTACACGGTTAACAGTCGAATCGGTTTGCCTTATCTGACTGGTGAGGGGCAGATACCTGTAAACAATCCTTTTCCTGTTTGGGATGTCTTGGCAGGTCANCAGATTGCTGTNGCTNTGCTAGCAGCTGAGCGCCACAGATCAAAGAGTTCGCAAGGGCAGTTTGTAAAGCTTGCNTTAGCAGATGTNGCGATGGCTACGATGGGACACCTTGGCTATATAGCTGAAGCACAGCTTGTTAGCGAGAACAGACAAGCAATTGGTAACCACATATTTGGTACATTTGGTCATGACTTTGTTTGCAAGGATGGTTTTCGTGTCATGATCGTCGGCATAAGTCAAAAGCAGTGGGATGCTATAGTTAGAGTAACTCAAACTCACGAGGAGATAGCCTCTCTAGAAAAAGAACTAAATCTGAATTTTTCTCGCGAAGGTGATCGTTTTTCTGCTCGCAAAAAATTGTGTGAACTTTTTATACCCTGGTTTGCAAAAATTCGATTCGCAGATGCAAAGAAGGCTTTGGACGAGGCAGGGGTCTGTTGGGGGCGTTATCAAACGATTGAGGAATTTGTAAAAGATGATCCAGAGTGTTCGACAGATAACCCACTTTTTTCGATGGTGGAGCAGCCAGGAATAGGAGAGTACTTGACCCCTTCTCAGGCAATGAAATTTTCNGAATTTGAGCATGAGCCCCCAGGGCCAGCTCCTCTTCTAGGGCAGCATACGGACGAGATACTTGCGGAAATACTTAAAATGGGAAGTNCAGAAATTTCGAGGTTGCATGATGAAAAAATTGTGGCTGGGCCAGAAGTAAACTGAAAAATGAACGCAAAAGAATTTCAAGATAATTCGATTAGTAGTCTTTTGTTTCGTGCTGCCGATCAGTGGCCTGATAAGCCTGCTATTACGTTTTTAGATGCATCTCAATCATGGCTGGAAACTAAAAACCGGTGCCATGCTGCCGCGACTTTATTTTCTCGTTTAGGCGTTGATAGGGGGGATAGGGTCGCGTACTTGGGATTAAACTCCAATGTTTGTTTCGAGAGCTATTATTCCCCAGCTTTAATTGGCGCAATATTTGTCCCAATTAATTATCGATTGTCTATTCGAGAGATGGAGGAGTGTATTGAAGATTGTACTCCAAAAATTTTAATCGTTGATGAAAACTTCACCGAGCAAGCTGAGAAACTTCTTAAGGCATGTGTGAGTTTGAAGGCAGTGCTCTATACAACCCAGTCTTCGCTCACCGAGGGCTCAATATCTTATGAGAGAGTTGTCCAAGAGGTTTTATCCTCTGGAGAGTATTGTGACTTATTACCCAGTTCAGGCGATGATGTTGCGACTTTGTTTTATACAGGGGGAACTACCGGTCGTGCAAAAGGCGTNATGCTTACGAACAGTAACTTTATCTGTAATACTAATTGCACGATTCCTCTTTATCGGTTACAGCATCAATGGGCATTTGTAATCGTTGGTCCTTTATTTCATTTGGCGGCGGGCTCAAGGGTTTTTAGCAGCACAGCGCTTGGCGGACATGCCGTTATACTGCCAAGGTTTGATGTCGCTTCGCTGTTAGACGCGATACAAAGGTATGGGGTTAACTCAGCTACTTTAGTTCCTACCATGTATCAGATGATTCTAGACCACCCAGATTTTGTTTCTTTTGATCTTACTTCTTTAAAAATGTTAGCGTCTGGAGCAGCACCATTATCGGCAGCACTGCTTCGACGTATTCTGGAAGCATTCCCAGCAGCAGAGTTTTTTCAAACCTACGGAATGACCGAGGCAGCTCCTGTTCTAACCAGCTTAGATTCCAAATACCACGTCCTTGAGGGCCCAAATTCGGGCAAATTAGGCTCAGTGGGTCATCCCGTAGAACATGTTGATCTTGTCATTGCTGACGAGGAAGACCGCGTGGTGCCCCCAAACACGACTGGGCAAATTTTAGCGAAGGGTCCGAATATTATGAAAGGGTATTGGAAGTTACCCGAAGCTTCGCAGGAGGCACTTGAGGGAGGCTGGTACCATACCGGTGACGCCGGGTATTTGGACGACGAGGGATTTCTTTTTCTCGAGGGTCGAGTTAAGGACATGATTGTGTCCGGGGGTGAAAATGTTTATCCCATTGAGGTCGAAAACGTATTAGAGAGCCATCCAGCTGTTCATCAATGCGCCGTCATAGGAATCCCTCATGACACCTGGGGAGAAGCCGTTCACGCCATAGTTATTTTAAAAGACCAATGCGAGGCCACAGAAGATGGACTTATTCTTTTCTGTAAAGAAGCGATAGCGGGTTACAAATGCCCAGTTAGTGTTACCTTCAGGCTAGACCCAATGCCACTATCACCAATCAATAAAATTTTGAAAACAGAATTACGGAAACCGTTTTGGGAAGGTCGAAAAAATAAGCTTGTCTGATGTAAAGCTAACCAAAAAAATTATGAGAGTAAGAGTTTGATTGGTCNCGTCAGGAGTTGGTTTGTCTGTCAATAAAACGCTCAAGCATCTCGTAGGGCTGACAACCTACTAACAGATTCTGNTTNTACTGAAAAGTAGGAACACCAGTGATGCCAAATTCCCGGCTTTCTTGCCAATCCGCATCTACAAGCGATTTGAATGACCGCTTTTCTAATACCTCTTTCGCTGCTTGCTTGTCGAAACCTGCTTTTTCAGCNATTCTTAACAACTCATTTACATCACTGATGTTTTTACCTTCGACGAAGTAAGCTCGGTAAATTAAGTTGTGTATGTCGGATTCGCCATTTTGGACATCNGCCCACTTTCCNAGTTCCTGAGCCAGGCGNCTATTAAAAGTATGAGTGCGTTCTCCATAATCAAGCCCGGCTTCACNCATTAACTTTTTCATATTCTCTTTCATTGGGGTTAGATCCCTACCTGGAAATAGTTTCTCAAGGGTNGCNCCTTCGATCGGTGTTNCCGGGTGCAGGGGGAAGTGGANTAAATGAATATCTATCNGATGATGAGTCTTCANCTTTTCAATACTTACAGTACTGAGGTAACACCAGGGTCAGACGTAATCTATGAAGACCCTCAATANATTTTCTCTCATTTTTCAGNCTGACTATTAGGGACTAGTGAGACAACCTTGCCGCCTTCACCATGCTCAAAGAGCAGATAGATATTTCCATTTAAACCCATTTCCACGTCTCGAATGCGGCCTATGCCTTCAAAAAGAGTCTCTGTCTCGACAAAGCGGTTATTCTCTATATNGATCCGAAATAAGCTCCGCGATTTGAGAGATCCAACAATGAAGTCACCTTTCCAATTAGGAAATTTTTCGCTCTGACTAATGATGAAACTGGAAACGGCGGGAGATGGTGTCATATCCACGACCGGCTGTGTTATGTCGGATAGCTCAAAAGCAATTCCGAGGTCCAAACCATTCACTCGACTCCCGTCGTAGTGCAAACCTGTCGAGTACAGGGGCCACCCATAATTTTCCGCTGGAAGTAGTCGATTAATCTCATCGCCCCCTCGAGGGCCGTGTTCACTTCCCCAAAGTTCGCCATTGTTTTGGTCATATTCAAGCCCTTGCGGGCTTCGATGACCATAGGTGTAAATACTTTCATAAACATTCTCAACGCCAAAGTATGGATTGTCTTCAGGAATGGACCCGTCATCATTGACGCGATGAATTTTGCCACATGGTGTAGCTAAGTTTTGAATACCTCCTCCCTGTCCGCCACACTTCATNCCTATTGAAAAGTATACATGACCCCTATTATCAAACGTTATACGGCCGCCGGCGCCAACGTCCCCAGCAAAAAAATAATCTTCTATCGGAGCCTGCCAAATTACTTCCTGATCTATCCAGTTAGTCCCTTCTAATCTGCCTCGAACGAGTCTNTTCATGGAAACAGGCCTGTCCTCGCGACGACTTGCTTCATTGCAGTNNGTGCAGCGGTGGCTGTGATAAAGGTAGACCCAGCCATTCTCGACATAATTTGGGTGAAGTTTGATATCAAATAACCAGCCCATACCCCTCTCAATGTCAATTCGCGATTCTAGTCTGTATATGTCGTCGTAAGCTGTGGGAGTGCCCTGGATGAGATCCGACCGACCGTCGTCTTGATGAATGATTCGTACCCCTTTAGTTTTTTCGGTGACGAGAATGTCACCGTTTGGCATCGGTTCGATTGAAAAGGGGAGTGGGTCTAAATCTTCAGCGATAATTTCTAAACTAAAGTCGTGCAAAGAGGTTTCGAAAACCTCGTCAGGTAAAGTGAAATCTGTGTCATAATTCGAGGTGACATAGCCAACATTATTTCGAGTTTCCATCAAGTACATGGCCAAGCCACGGATTTCAGTCGGGTTGAAGATGTCTCGCCAACTTGGCATGCCTTGAACTTCATACCCGTTGGTTATGCTAGTGACGATTGCTTCTATCGACTCCCCATGAATTAGGCTGCCCCGAAGCGGTGATCCTTGACCCGTGCCCTCTAAGCTTTCTCCGTGGCAAACTGCGCAATTTTCTTGAAACATCAAGCGCGATTCAGTAACCCCGGAATAAGCTTCGGCCTCTTGTTGGGCTATCGATTGCTCTG
>PAWK01000031.1 GCA_002714195.1 Gammaproteobacteria bacterium
TATCAAGGACAGGTATTGACCACTGCTCAGCGATACTTCTGTTTCCTGTGCCCAAAGCATGGCGTCAGTTTTTCTTGAAAAGGTTTTGATAAGAGTGGGTAAACCGCTGCGCCTTATTCGGACGCGCCAGGAAGTCTTACCGGTAAGAGGGGAGGTGCGTTTGTCAAATGTTGCCATGCGATAGTCAACCTTCCGGTGACCAGCACCGGCTTACTAGTTAGGTTTTTAACGCATGGCTTTTATTTAAAGTGGGGCCAAGTACTTTCGGCGTGAGACCGAAGAAATCTGCCACTGAGGAAAAGCTTAAATTCGATGCGCGCTTAAATCAAGCGCGGACCGATGTCCTCACTGGTCCAAATTTGGTCCAAATGGAAGGGTGATATCTTGCGGGGAACTCATAAGTTACTGTTTTAATTGGTGGGCCCACGAGGACTCGAACCTCGGACCGACGGATTATGAGTCCGGCGCTCTAACCAACTGAGCTATAGGCCCATTTTTCTCCTTTATCTGACTCTAATCTAATCCCTCACTCGTCTAAAAATGATCGCAGGTGGTCAGAGCGGGTGGGATGTCGCAGTTTCCTCAAGGCCTTTGCCTCAATTTGCCTTATTCGTTCTCGGGTTACATCAAATTGTTTTCCGACTTCCTCCAGGGTGTGGTCCGTATTCATATCGATCCCAAATCTCATACGAAGCACCTTCGCTTCTCGCGCAGTTAAGGAGCCAAGAACATCTTTTGTAGCTTCGCGAAGTCCCTCATCAATTGAAGTATCCACCGGTGAGTCTACGTTGGCATCCTCGATAAAATCTCCAAGGTGCGAATCTTCATCGTCACCTATTGGGGTTTCCATTGATATAGGCTCCTTTGCTATCTTGAGCACCCGGCGTACTTTGTCCTCAGACATATCCATTCTCTCACCCAGCTCCTCGGGTGTTGGCTCACGGCCTTTTTCATGAACCATTTGCCGTGATATACGATTGAGCTTGTTAATTGTTTCAATCATATGCACTGGTATTCTGATTGTCCGCGCCTGGTCGGCTATTGAGCGAGTGATAGCTTGCCGTATCCACCATGTCGCATAGGTTGAAAATTTATAACCTCGGCGATACTCAAATTTATCTACAGCTTTCATCAGGCCAATATTGCCTTCCTGTATCAAGTCCAGGAATTGCAATCCTCGATTCGTATACTTTTTGGCTATTGAGATAACTAATCTTAGGTTCGCCTCGACCATTTCTTTTTTTGCTCGACGAGACTTTGCTTCGCCTATTGACATTTGTCGATTAATGTCTTTTATCTCGGATACTGTGAGACCTGTTTCTTCTTGCAACAAGCGAATCTTCTTCTGTGTTCGAACTATTTCTGTCTTTACATTGACTAGTAATTCGGAGTAGGCCTCTTTCGATTTAATGTGTTGATCTATCCATTTCTCATTTGTCTCATGACCTGGAAACGTTTCGATAAAGATTTTTCTAGGAAGCTTAGCGCTTCGGACAGCTAGGTTCAGCACAGCTCTTTCATGGCGGCGCAGTCTAGTTAGGACAGCTCGTATGTGTCCAAGAAGTGGGTCAAATTGTCGAGGGGTTAGTTTCAGACACTTGAATAATTCGCCAAGTTTTTCCAGTTCGTTTTTTGCTTTCGCGTCTGACCGCCCACGTCTTCCGACAGCAGAACTAGTCTTCTCATATTGTTTTCTGAGTTCGGTAAATCGAATCAGCGCTTCTTCAGGGTCAGGCCCTACGTTTGCCTCTTCATCGTCTTCGTCACTATCGTCATCACTCTGCCCTATATCTCCACTGGCGTCGGCTGAAGGTACCTCAACGCTCGGACTCACTGGGATTTCGTCATCGCTTGTGTCTAAGTAGCCGCTGATAATATCGCTTAAGCGACGTTGTTCCTCATTATCAATTAAAGCGTATTCATTTAGAATATGCTCAACCGTGCCTGGGAAGTAGGCCATTGCCTTCATCAGTTCCCGAAGTCCCTCTTCAATGCGCTTGGCTATGACTATTTCGCCTTCGCGTGTGAGAAGCTCTACTGTCCCCATTTCTCGCATGTACATGCGCACAGGATCTGTAGTTCTACCGGCCTCGTTTTCAACAGCGGCAAGAGCTGCCGCGGCCTCTGCTGCTGCTAGTTCATCAGCACCCGTATCATTTTCTTCATTTAACAGGAGCGCATCAGCATCGGGTGCAGTTTCAAAAACTTTAATGCCCATGTCATTAATCATTTGAATGATATCTTCAACTTGATCAGGGTCAGAAATCGACTCAGGAAGATGATCGTTCACCTCAGCATAAGTGAGGTAGGTCTGCTCTTTACCTTTTGCGATTAACGCTTTTAGACTAGATTGAGGTGCTATGATTTCGGCCATGTATGCTCTTGATATTAAGTGGGGATCTTTAAGTGTTATTGAGTCTAAACCAATAAAATTGGTCAGNTGTTCTAAACAAAACTCAGCCNNCAATTATATCTATTGAGAGCATTAATGTATATCGGTTATTTGAGGATTTGGGTTAACGAAGCAGATATGTACTACTTTTCTTCNGCAACTTTTGCTCGTAACTCGGTTTTTAACTTTACCAAGTTCAGTGTCCTATTTACATCTGACAATATATTGTCAATAATTTGGATAAACTCCTCTTCTAATCCCTCTTTAGGGGTTATTTTTTCATCTCTAAATATCTGAGTAAACTTGTTGCCCAGATTTGATCCGTAACAATAGCCTAGCATTGTAAAAATGTCAGTTTTAGGGTCGTCTTGGATCATTTCAATTAGTGATATCAGTAATTTTCTACCCTCGTCCTCGGCACTGCGAAGTATCTTCAAATCATCAGTGAGAGATAGAGCAATTTCAGGCTTTTGTAGCAGTAATTCTATAGCCTTGATGCTCGCAGGTTTTTGATAAAAGCTTTCCTCTCTTTTCTTTCCCTTTCCTGCTCTAGAAAAATCAGCACTATTGCCACTTGCTGAAAAGCCTTCCGTATTTTTGCTGTTGTTAGTAGTCGCAGATGAGACGTTCTTCGAATATAGTTGGGCGATGGATTCTGCAGGTAACCCCACTAAACCCGATAGTTTTTCAAGCATTAACCTAGAATATATACCATCTGGTATTTTACTAAGGTGACTTTTGGCTAAGTTACTCAGTCGAGCTTTGCCTTCTCCCGTGTTAGTGTCGAGATCTGATGATAAATGTTCAAAGAGGAAATCTTCCAGCGGCTTAGCTGAACTTACCTCGATAAGGAACTGCTTTTGTCCGATGCGTCTCACATAAGTGTCTGGGTCCTCACCGCGTGGTAAAAATAAGAATTTCACCTGACGACCATCTTGCATTTGCGGTAAGGCAGCCTCTAAAGCTCGCCAGGCCGCCTTTTCTCCCGCATCGTCCCCATCAAAGCAGAATATTAACTCAGGCACCTGCTTGAAGATCTTACTTAGATGCCGAGAATTAGTTGCCGTGCCCAATGTTGCAACCGCATTTTTTATACCCATTTGAGATAGCGCGATAACATCCATATAACCTTCGACTAAGATTATTTTGCTAAATTTGTCGCCGCTTTTTCTTAATTCATAGAGTCCGTATAATTCCGAACTCTTCTGAAAAACAGCTGTCTCAGGGGAGTTTAAATATTTAGGTTTTTCCTCTCCAAGCACCCGGCCACCAAACGCAATTGTTCTACCTCGGGAATCCCGAATTGGGAAAATTATCCGATTACGAAAACGATCATAATAGTCGTACTCGTTAGCTCTATTCTGCGCATTCTTAGATGGCTTATCTTTGTCTCTCTCTATGGTCAGTCCAGCATTAAGTAGCAGTTTTTGTCTTTCCGTGCTTGTGCCAAATTCTTTCAGTAAATTGTCCCAACCAGGTGGCGCATACCCTATTGCAAATTTTGCGGCCACGTTTCCGGTTAATCCACGGTTTTTTAGATACTGCACTGCAGTTTCTTTGTGTGGATGCCGCCTAAGTTGAAGTTGATAGTGCCCGCTTGCAGAGGAGAGCACATCATAAAGAGACATATGCTGGCGTGTTTGTTTTATTTGTCGCTGTGATTCTTCTCGCGGAACTTCTAGCCCAGCATCTTTCGCGAGAGTTTCCACAGCTACTGGGAAATCGGACTTATCAAAGTTCATTACAAACCCGATCGCATTTCCTCCGGCGCCGCAGCCAAAACAGTAGTAAAATTGACGCTCCTGATTGACACTAAAGGAAGGTGTTTTCTCCTGATGAAAAGGGCAACAAGCCGTATAGTTGTTGCCTTGCTTTTTGAGAGGAACTCTTTTGTCTACCACATCGACTATATCTGTTCGGCTTAACAGGTTGTCTATAAACGATTGTGGAATCAAGCCTGCCATAACTTCAAAGCGAATTAGCTTACACTCAGTTTTTGTGAATTGATCCCATGCTACACCGGTTCGATAGGAGTGCAAAAGGGTTGAAAGTCAATTTTTAGGACAAAGATTTTAACGAGAATGGCGGTTTATATGATTATGATAATCTAAGAATAGTCTAAATAACTTAATTCTTAGGCTAAGAGGCTTTTAATTTTCTTACTGATTACTGACATGTCAGCTCTACCTATCACCTGTGGCTTGATGACACCCATAACCTTTCCCATGTCTTTCACTGATTCTGCCTTGCTATCGGCAATAACTGATCGGATTAGAGAGTCTATCTCTTCTTCTGAAAGGGCTTGTGGCAAAAACTCGGTCAGAACTTCGATTTCTAGTTCTTCTTGAATCACGAGTTCTTGGCGTCCTCCAAGTTCGAATTGTCTAATGGACTCTCTTCGTTGCTTGACCATTTTGTCAAGGATGGTAACTATCTGAGAGTTGGTTTGTTCCTCTCGAGTATCCACCTCAACCCTTTTTATCTCAGACATGGCTAATCTAATCGTCTTCAACCGATCTTTGTCTCTCGCCTTCATCGCGGATTTCATCGATTCGTTGATTATTTCTTTGAGACTGCTCTTGGCCATAAATGAGGATTAAAGGGCATTAATTGATGTTTTTTGGAGCAGCTAAAGTCTAGAACTTCTAATACAGTCGTTGGCTCTTTCGGTTTTCTCTTTGTAGCTTTTTAAGATGGCGTTTCACGGCAGCAGCAGCCTTGCGCTTTCTAACCGAAGTAGGCTTTTCATAAAATTCCCTACGCCTTACTTCCGCTAAAACGCCTGCCTTCTCGCATGCTCGCTTGAAGCGACGAATAGCTATATCAAACGGCTCGTTCTCTTTTAGCTTTACTTGTGGCATCTTTTTATCCGTAGCTGGCGATCAGACGTACACTAAGGTATGAGACACAATCAGTTGTAAGGATTTAACCTTAGTGACCTATTGTAAATCGCTTTACTTAAAAATAGGGAGCGTATCTTAAAGCCCTCTGGGTCTAATTGCAAAAGATTTAACGTATGTTTTGGTGATCATCTGCTCTTTTTNGGCTTGATATATGTCTAATTTGGGGTAACTCCAAAAATTTGGCATGATAGGAATCATTTTTACACTTCAGGATGCGATTTTTGAAAGTTTTAGGTATNGAGACTTCTTGTGATGAGACTGGCGTTGCGATTTATGATAGTCGAGAGGGGCTTCTAGGAGACAAGCTCTATAGTCAGGTTAAGACACATGCCGCCTTTGGCGGGGTTGTGCCCGAGCTTGCTTCAAGAGATCACATCAGGAAGACGCTACCTCTGATTATGGAGTTGCTTAACGAGGCTCATGTTCCNCTGAGAGATCTNGATGGTATTGCGTTTACGGCAGGACCTGGACTAATTGGCTCTCTTTTGGTTGGTGCCAGCTTAGGTCGATCTTTAGCGATGGGTTTAGATGTGCCTGCGATTGGAGTTCACCACATGGAAGGACATCTTTTAGCGCCTATGCTGGAACCGGAACCACCCAAATTTCCGTTTGTTGCGTTATTAGTCTCGGGGGGGCACACACAACTCGTTAACGTTAAGAAGATTGGGGATTATCAACTGCTGGGAGAGTCGTTAGATGATGCTGCGGGTGAGGCATTTGATAAAGTAGGAAAGATGCTGGGCTTACCATATCCAGGGGGCCCGCATGTAGCGAAACTTGCCCTTAACGGAATCAGCGGCACATTTCGATTTCCCAGGCCAATGGTAAATAGGCCCGGTTTAGACTTTAGTTTTAGTGGTCTAAAGACTTCGGTTAAGAATGCTATCAGNGAACTGTCTAAGCAGGGTGATATAGATCTCCAAGCGAGGGCCAATATTGCAAGGGGTTTTGAAGATGCGGTGGTTTCTACGTTAGCAATAAAGTGTAGGAGAGCTCTGAAGCAAACTGGCTTGGAGAGACTAATAATTGCGGGTGGAGTAAGTGCTAATTTGAATCTTCGCCAAGTTCTTGAATCAACAATGTCTGAGGTCGGAGGACGGCTATATTATGCACAACCAGAATACTGTACAGACAATGGTGCTATGATAGCCTACGCTGGTTGTCAAAGACTCCTAGCCGGGCAAAGAAGCGAGTTAAATGTCGATGTCAGACCTCGGTGGTCCCTAGAATCATTGAGTCCTCTCTGAATACTTAAGGTGATTAATGGATATTGTATATATACGTGACTTAGAAATCAGAACAATAATAGGGATATATGACTGGGAGAGAGAGCAGAAGCAATTAGTCAGCTTAAGTTTGGAAATGGGGTGCGATATTAAAGCGTGCGCACGGACNGATTCGATAGAAAACGCTCTGAATTATAAGGCGGTCGCAAAAAGGTTAATCGAATTTGTTGAGCTTTCTGAGTTCTTCTTAGTTGAAACCTTAGCAGAAAGGATATCTGAAATTGTATTACAGGAGTTTGGGGTGTCCTGGCTAAAATTAAAGGTGGGAAAACCTGGTGCTGTCACAGGCTCTAAAGATGTTGGTGTTATCATAGAACGCTCAGTTTAGTAAAAGCTCTGAGTCATCCATACAATGCCTCTACTCATACTTTCCTTAGGTAGTAACTTAGAACCGAGGATTAATATCCCACTTGCGGTAGAATCTTTGCGTCGAAAATTCGGAAAGCTATCGCTGTCAAGAGTGTACGAAAGTGAGGCGATTGGATTTAAAGGTGATAACTTTCTCAATCTAGTCGCATCAGTAGAGTGCAACGTTCCGTTAGGGGAAATACAAAGTTATTTGAAGTTGCTTGAAGACCTTATGGGCAGGGATCGGGACATGCCCCGGTTTTCTGATAGGGTTATTGATATCGATATTTTACTCTATGGCGATTCTAAAGGAGAGCAATGCGGTTTATCTTTGCCTCGATCGGAAATATTATCGTCCGCATTTGTTTTGTGTCCTCTTGCTGAACTTCATCCAAAAATGAAGTATTGTCCCTTGAACTTAAGTTTTGAAGAACTATGGGATAACTTTGACAAAACTGAACAGAAATTGTGGGCGATTGACTTTTGTTTTTAATAGTTACACATAAAGCGTTTCTTTTTTAACCTAAGCTTCGTCCACCATCCACTTTTATAACTTGGCCAGTGATATACCGCCCGCTCTCCGCAAAAAAATAAGCTAAATTAGATATATCTTTAGCGTTACCAATACGCTTCATTGGAATGGAGGCACAAATTTCCGCCTTTTGTTGATCTATTTTCTCGTCGAATTTTTGTTCTAGCGCTTCGGGCCAAAGGATAGCGCCAGGTGAGATCCCATTGACACGCACGTGAGGTGCCATTTCTAATGCAAGAGTTTTAGTCATAGATTTCAGTGCGGCCTTTGCCATGTTGTAGAGCACATGATTTCGCAATGGCTTGTCAGCATGGGCATCAACTATATTGATAATACTTCCTTTTCTCTTGGTTAACTCTGGAGCAAGAGCTTGACTGAGGAAGAAAGCTGCCTTGACATTAGAATTAAAAAGACTGCTCCAGTCATCTGCGCTTGCCTCGAAGAGGGGGGATGGGTAAAACGTGGAAGCATTGTTAATTAGAACATCAATTCTCCCAAAATGCTCTAAAGCAGCAACTGATAATTCTTGTGTTTCATGATGAGAGTTGAAATCAGCATAAAAGGTACCTGCTGAATTTTTCTTTATTTTATTAAGCTCAGAGCTAAGAGCGGTTGCTTCGGTTTTAGAACTTCTCGCGTGAACCAAGACTCGGTAACCATTGGCATGAAAGGTGCGGGCAATAGAGGCGCCGATTCGTTTCGCGGCACCTGTGACTAAGACGACTTTTGAATCCATTATATGCTCTTATGAGACTCTGTTATGAATTTAGTTATAAGACCCAGCCGGCGCTGCCTGAGTAGATCTTTTGGGTCTTTATTGGGTTGGCTTTGGATTAAAGCTTTTACATCTACTTCTGAGATAATTTTTAAAATTCGATTCAGTTCCTTTGTATGAACACACTCTAGATTTTCAAGACCAGTTTTTGCGCTTATAGTAGCGTCACATGCTGTTAAAAATTTTTCAAAACGTTCAGGTCGTCTTATCGCATCTAAAGATTCAACTAAAGACAACAGCTCGTTTGCATCTAATTTTTTGAGTCCACGTACTTTTATATGATGCTCGCATACAAGTGCAGCGAGCGCGGAATGTTCATTTGGAACACACAAACGTTTTGTAGTTTTAGAGAGTACTTCCAATCCAAGTATTTGATTATCCGAAAGACCTGGTCCCCTAGATTTGTATCTTAAACCCTTTCCAACATCATGCATCAGTGACGCATATCGAACGCTTGTTTCGTCAGACAGCCTTGAAGCAAGTTGGAGGGACAAAAGCGCTTGCTCTCCGGTGTTTATCTCCGGAGGGTGTCCTTGAGGTTGAGGAATTCCAAAAAGGACATCAACTTCTGGTAATATGGTCTTCAGAGCGCCACATTCCCTCAGTGTTACTATGAATTTTTCCGGAGAGGGTGTGGCGAGAGCTGCGTTAAACTCTTGCCAAATACGTTCCGCACTTAGTGTTTTTAGTTCTCCACTACGACTAATAATCGACATTAGTTCTAGAGTATCTGGCGAGATATTGAACCCTAAAGATGCAAGCTTTGCGTAAAACCTAGCAACTCTTAGAACCCGAAGAGGGTCTTCGATAAAAGCGTCAGATACATGCCTTAGCAACTTACTTTCTATGTCCGATAGGCCTCCAAAAGGGTCAATTAGATTTCCGTTATGATCTTCAGCCATAGAGTTAATGGTTAAGTCTCTGCGTTTTAAGTCTTCCTCTAAAGTTACTTTCGATGAGATATCAAAATCAAAAGCGGTATGCCCTAGACCTGTTTTTCTTTCGGTNCTNGCGAGTGCGTNNTCTTCTTTTGTTTCTGGATGNAGGAAGATAGGAAAATCTCTACCCACTTGNCGGTAGCCTAGCTCTTTCATATCTGAGGGGCTAGCCCCGATCACGACCCAATCACGGTCTTTGGTTGGGACTCCAAGGAGTTTGTCGCGGACAGCACCGCCAACGAGATAAGTTTCCATAAAGCAAATTATANCTAGTAAAAATGTCAGTAATNAGTCAGAAATTGAATAACGTTGATAATCTTCTAANCACATCACCGTGAGCGTTCTTCCCCANACATACCCNGTATCGAGGGCATGGANTTTGGGTTTTCCAGTCTTTCCTTCAAGGGCAGCCCAGTGACCAAAAAGTAAGGTTGTATCTTGAGATATCGTTTCAAATTCATACCAAGGCTTAAAACCTTCCGGAGCAGCGCACAGNCCTTCCTTTACATCTAGTCTTAGNCTCCCTATATCGTCGCAAAACCTTACTCGTGTCAAATAATTCGTGATAGTNCGAAGTCTTTCATACCCTTTCAGTTCGTCATGCCATCGNATCGGAAGGTCGCCATACATATTTTTCAAAAACATTNTGTAGTTCTTGNNACTCAAGNATAGCTCAACTTCTGCTGCAAGGTTTAATGTTTTTTGTAAAGACCATCCTGGTGCAATCCCAGCGTGGACCATTAAAAAGTTTTCCGGGCCGTTTTGAGTATCAAGACAATCAAAGTACGCCAGAGGTTTTTTTCTCAACCACTGGCTGAGCTGTTCGCAATCCTTTGCTTTTAATAACTCGCTTAGAGTGTCCTTTGTTCGAGCGGGTGCGCACCCTTCGTAGATTGCTAAAAAGTGAAGGTCGTGATTTCCCAGAACAATTTCCACCGAGTCGTCAATGTCTTGTAAAAATCTGAGCGTATCNAGAGATCGTGGTCCTCTGTTAACTAGATCTCCCACACACCAAAGCTTGTCCCTATTTGTTGAAAACTTCAATTTTTTCAACAAACTCCGNAAAGCCTTGTAGCAGCCCTGGATATCGCCGATCACATAAGTACTCATGCGTTTTANTCGCAGCTAAAACCGGTATTGTAGCATCTAGGGCCAGAAGTTCTTAGGAGCTAATGAGTCGTGTGAGGCGTAGAGAGAAGAAAGGGAGCTATGGGCGTNTTAAATTGCTTTCCTGTTGGCGACTCCATTATATAGCTACCTCGCATGGTACCAATCTCAGTGTTTATTATAGCGGCACTGGTGTATTGAAACGCTTTTCCAGGTGCAATTACGGGTTTCTGACCAACCACCCCGTCACCCGTGACTTCCTGTACCTTCTCGTTTTCGTCTTTGATGTGCCAGTAACGGCTAAGTAATTTTATTGGTTCTGTCCCCGTATTTTGAATCTCGATTGAATAGGTGAATACGAAGCGATGCGCCTCGGGGTCGGATTGACTTTCTAAGTATGAAGTCGTCACTGTTATTCTTACAAATTTACTTAAGTTCTCCATTATAAGCTTGCGTTCTTTGCAGATATTGCGTCGCTTATTCTGACATAGTCCTGTAGTGTCAAGTTNTCTGGGCGAAGTCTTTTGTTAACTGGGATTTCTTCCAGCAATGACTCAGAAACTAAAGTGCTGAGGCTATTTCGGACTGTTTTTCTTCTTTGATTAAAGGCAGTTTGGATAACTGTCTTTAAGCATTCCGGNTCTTTNGCTGTTNNTGCAGAGGTCTTACGGGGCCTTAATCTTGCGAGAGCAGAAACAACTTTTGGTCTGGGAGTAAAAGCATCCGACGCAATGTTAAANAGATGTTCTATCTCACAGTAGTACTGANCCATAAGNCCAAGACGGCCATAATTTTTACTTCCTACTTTAGACACCATACGCTGAATAACCTCTAATTGTAGCATAAAAGTCATGTCTTTAATGANGTTAGAGCTCTTCAAAAGATGGAAGATTAAAGGAGTTGAAATATTGTAGGGTAAGTTACCGACTACTCTTAACGGGTTTTTCTCTGTTGCAATAGAGCCTAAATCAAACTTTAGAGCATCCGCTTCTAATATGTTGACCGATTTGTAATCTCGATATTCGGTTTTTAAGGACGCTGCTAAATCAGTATCAAGCTCAATGCAGTGAAGTGTTGCGCCAGATTGAGCTAACGGCTTTGTTATTGCTCCAAATCCGGGGCCTATTTCTAATATATGATCCTCCTTTGTGGGTGAAATAGCACCTAGAATTTTTGAAATTACGTGCTTGTCGTGGAGAAAATTCTGGCCGAACCTTTTGCGGATTTGATGCGGAAGCCCATTGGACAATCTTGGTAACTTAGTAGTTCTTCTCATGAGAATTTATTTCTCTAACATCATCTTGGCCATAGAAATAGCTTGACTCATGCTTCCAAGGTTCAAGTCTCCGGTGCCTGCTTTGTCTAGAGCGGTTCCATGATCGACAGAGGTTCGGATAATAGGGAGACCCAGTGTTATGTTAACGGCATTACCAAAACCTTTAAATTTCAATACCGGAAGGCCCTGATCATGAAACATTGTAAGAACGGCATCAGATGACTCTAATAACTCTGACGTGAATAAAGTGTCTGCCGGTAGCGGGCCGATCAGATCTATTCCTTGGGCCTGGAGTTGTTCTATTGTTGGTTTAATTATATCAATTTCTTCTTTGCCAAGATGCCCATTTTCTCCGGCATGAGGGTTTAGTCCACTAACTAGTATCCTTGGGTTTTCGATACCGAACTTTGCTTTTAGATCGTTAGAGAGTATCAAGATAGTCTCTCTTATGAGATCTCTATTGATTGCGCCGGGGACTTCGGATAACGGCATGTGGGTCGTTGCTAAAGCAACTCTAAGGTCATCAGTGGCCAGCATCATCACGGAGCGATCGGATTGGCAAAGTTTGGCTAAATATTCGGTATGCCCACTAAAATCAAAGCCAGCATCATTTATGATGCCTTTGTGAACTGGACCTGTCACGATTGCATCTAAATGACCGCTTAGAACTTTCTGCGTTGCCAGCTTCAGCGTTTCCAGTACATAAGATGAATTTTTTGAGTTTAACTGTACGGCCATTACTTGAGATTTTTTGTTGACATGAAGTATGGAAAGATTACCGGGAGTCGATGCCGCGGGGTCTTTATCTTGTTCGAATGGTCTAGTCGAAACAGCTATTCCAAGTTTTTCGGCTCTCTCTTCCAGTACCTCCGAATCAGCGACGAAAACTAGCTCAATATCTTTAGGCGGTTGTTGAGAAATCAGCACACAAATATCTGGGCCTATCCCAGCTGGCTCTCCCGGTGTAATTGCAATTCTATGTATCAAAAGTGAATTTCCAGTGAAATTTTAATCTATAAATTCCACAAAGGCTTTTTCTCGAATTTCTATCATCCAATTTTGCAATTCTAGATCGAACTTACGATTACGGAGTGCATTTGCGGCTTGTGATCTGGTGTATTGCTGGCTTAAATCGGTTTCCCTTCGGCCAAGTACCTCTGCAATATGCCAGCCTGTAGCAGACTCAAAAGGTTCGCTTAGCGCATTTTCTTCAAGTTCTTGAATTACCGCCTCAAATTCTGGAGGCATTCCTCCTTCGTTTACCCAGTCCAAATCACCTCCTGCTACGACGGACGTGGCATCATCTGAGTGCTGTCTTGCAATAACAGCAAAATCTTCCCCAGATATAATTCTCTGCCTCAATTCTTGGATCTCGGCTATGGTTTGATCTTCATTGCGAATTTCATTTGGTGAGAGCATTATGTGTCGAATATTAGTCTGTTTTACGATCTGCTCTGTACCACCACGTTTTCCTGCTAGAAAAATTACATGATAACCATTGCCTGCCTCTATGGGTCCTGCAATTTCTCCTTCTTCCATTTCAACGACGATAGAAGAAAATAAATTCGGCAACTGCTCTGCTTTACGCCAACCAAAGTCAGTTGACTGGATTTGAAAACTGCTAGATTCAACAGCTTCGGCTCTAACTTCTAGAAAATTGCTTCCTTCTTCCACTTGCGTGGTTAAGTCCGCAGCAAACCTAAGTTTCTGCTGTTTTTCTTCGTCAGAATCAACGGTGGATGCAACGACTACCATGTGATCGATAAAAAAGTCCGGAGCCATAACTTCCCGACCCATTTCAGAGTTAAGGAAGTTATCTATTTCTTGCTCTGTAATTGTGATTCTGCGATTGACCATGCCACGCTGTAATTCTTGTATCATCATTTGCTGCCTAACCTGCTCTCTCGTTTGGAGATAAACACCTCCATTCTCAAGTGCAGTTACGTATTCATCAAACGCCATATTGGAATTTTCAGCCATATTTGCAAGAACCCGGTTAATAGTGTCATCGTCGTACCGAATGCTCACTTGTTCCGCCATTTGAAGCTGAAGGTTCTCAACGATGAGTGCNTCTAGGACGTCGTCGCGAATCTCATCCTCAGGAGGAAGGGGGCGGTCATCTCTAGCTGCTGCTTGCTGCAAATCACGTATTCTAATATCTAATTCGCTCTGAAGAATGACATCCTCATCTACTANGGCGATCACTCTATCGAGCAGCACCCTTTGTGCCGAGGCATGNAAGCACAGAAAAGTTAAAAAGGCAGAGATTATCNAACTTACAGTAAGTACTTTCGGCTCAGGTTTTTTTCTAGAAGTCATAATTACTCTCTCTGAAGCCCCATATGCTGTCGCTCAATAGACTGCTCAGGCCCCCTCCTGTGAGGTTGCCAAAGCCGTTTAGGCTAACTTGGACAAATACCCCGNTATTAGGTTCCATATTAGGAAGAAACAATTCATCTTCGTCAACCCATTCTCTGCCGATTAATCGAATGGTTGCANAACAATTAGACCACTCAAGTCCGGCGAAAGTCTCCAAATTCCGAGAATTACTATGATCATAATTAATTCGTCCGAGCACTCGCCAATTTGCGCTTATGGGCCAAACCGCTGAAACATCGGTTTGTTTTATGCGCGAATCTATATTGAAAGGAATTAGAAACATAGAAGTCGGGATTAAATTTCTGACTCGATAAGCTACATTGAAAAGGTGATCATCATCTCTTTGGTATCGTAATTGAATTGCTCCCTCGTCAATTTCTTTCTTTTCTTCATTCCATTGTGCATCAGAATTGAAACGCCAAGAGTTACCTAGAGTAAACGCAACCTCACCTACAATAGATGATCTGTTGGTTTGAGTCGAATAACGTGATAAGCGGTCATGAAGTGGACTTGCTATAGTGACAAGCCTATCTCTGAAATAACGAATTTGCCCAATGCTCGCACGCGCTGTCTCTTTTCCTTTGGGATTTAAAAGTCGAGTCGTGATGGCGAATGTCGCCTGGTCCGCGTCACCGAACCGATCCCCTCCACTAAATCGATCATTGCGAAATAATTGATTGAAGCTGAAATTCAGTTCAGAGGTATCAAAAAGAGGTAGTTTGCTTTGGTCCACATATTCGTTATAAAGATAGTAGATTCTAGGCTCAATTGTGCTGCGCCAGCCTTGTGCGGATCGCGCTAAATTTCTTTCGAAGATTAAGCCTGAATCAAAACTGTAACTTCCTATGCTAAGCGTCGGATCCTTTAGACTAGAAATCGCTTGATTTTGAAGTTTATACTCAGCGTGCCTATATTTACCCTTTGTACGAATAAACCAGCCTGGTTTCTCTAGCGACCAGCCTAGTTCTGGTTCTACAATTAATCGGTCCCCATGCACAAGCACGCCATTTTGAAGCTCTAGATTAGTGAGTAATGCTTCCTCTAGGTTCCTGTTAAAAGAGGAAAATTCAGTTTTTATCGCTACTCTTAAACCACCCCAGAGGTCCGCGCCAGACTCAATCTGGATTTGAGGTAAGCGATCAAAAGGCTTACTAGCATTTGAGGTTGAGAAAAACGGATCAATAATGTCGATGCGTTGCACATTTATTCCAGCGCGAAGGAAGTCAGAGCTGAAATCGATTCGACCTTGTCTATTTAAATGAGTTCTACTTGTCAAGTTTAGGCCATTACTACCTAAATCGTAAAAGTAGTCCCTGTCTGAAACTGCGTTATAGTCAACAAATGTTGACCAATTTTGACCCAATGAACCAAAATGCTCGAAGCCAAGAAACCAACGGTCTTCCGATAAAGGTGAATTTGACCCGGGGGTGCCGGCGGTTTTCGGGTCATAAAGCTTGTCACCAGAAAGGCCAGCAAGGTTTAAGGTGTTCATTGACCAGCNTCCGAGATACCGGGTTTCAAGGCCTGCTAGTACCCCACGATCAGAGATGAGACGAGGTGATAGCGTAGCATCATAATTAGGCGCTAGATGAAAGTAATAGGGTAATTCAAAATCGAATCCACCACTTCGCGTTGAACCTGTGCTAGGAGCAAGAAATCCAGAAATTGGATCAGCACCAAGCGGGAATGGAAGAGTTCCCGGAAAATAAAAGATTGGAGTGTCTCCAATCCTCAGACTAACGTTCTTTGCAAAACCACGATTTGCGCTTTGGTCCAGGATGATATTATCAGCTCGCAACTTCCAAAAGCTATTTCCTGGTTCGCACCGACTAAACTCTCCATTTTCTATACTCACCAAGCCAGAGTCTGACGAATAAACAATACTATTAGCGTTTCCATGAGCGCCGTAGTTGTGCAGAACATATTGCGCGTTTTCGATACGGTTTGTAGCGTTTTCACTATCAATGTAGGCGGATGAGCCTAACATCAAGAATCCCGGTTCCCTGAATATAATATTCCCATCCATCAAGACGACATCAGTGTCTCTGTTTATAGAAGTAGTCTCGTCATTAATTATGTACCGATCGCCTTGCTGAACTCTTACATTACCATCTATTGATATAAGGCTTTGATTAAGTTGAGAGAGGCCCGATTCGCTAACGAACGTAGTTTCAGGGTCGCTAGTTTTATTTTTAACAGTTTTTAATTGAGCCAGAGGATCTACATAACTGCCGCAACAATTATTCGGTAGCGTTTGAAGTTCTTCAGCGGATAGCTCACTCCTAGGGACCCAATCTAGTGCGTATACTGGCCGGCTGAGCACGAGTGGCGTAGATTCCGTTATATCGTTGATCCTAGAAAAATTGTTTTTGGTTTGATCTACAGATTCATTTGAGGGCCCTATTTGGTCTTCGCTGGTTTCCTCCCCTCTGGCAGGACGCTCAGAATTGATAATCAGGCTATTCCGTTGGTTGTTTGCCGTATCTGACGCACTTGGTTCGCGCGGAAGTATAGCTGTCTCGCTGTTATAACGGTTATTATCGTCCGCTGTGTCTGATGACTGGATTGGTCCGACATCTTCGCAAATCCAACCATCTCCGGCTTGATTTGGCTGACAACTAAACTGAGAAGGCTGAGCCACTGCCGTATTTATAAGCACAGAAAGTTTGATGCCGGCAAAAACAGCTAAAGCGGTGTTTGATACCTGCTGAACTTTTTTACGTGCCATGCCTTATTAGATCCGGATAAGAGGTTTTGTGCTTGAATTTGATAAAAGAATTGTCATGGGGACCGATTAAGAGATTGAAGTCAGATTTTCTTTCCATTGTACTTCACAGATGAATCATCATCATAATTCATTGTAGTTTGATTGAAAAGTCGACGAGTTCTAAAGCTGAGATTCAGAACCTATGATAAATACGAGAAAAAATAGTTTGGTTGCATGGCTTCAATTTCAGCTCCCGAACTTTCATGAAAAAATCAAATTATCTTTAATTAGCGGCGATGCAAGTTTTCGCAAGTATTATCGAGTTAGGGTAAAAGGAGTCAATTATATTGCGGTTGATGCTCCGCCAGAACAAGAGGATTCGGATAGGTTTATTCGAATCGCTAATCTTTTTAGGGATGCTTCTGTAATTACGCCAAATGTCTTTCTTAAAGACATCGAGCGAGGTTTTATGCTGCTCGAAGATTTTGGGGATCTAACCTTTTTGAAAGAACTCNGTATTCTCAAAAAAAACAATAATTATGACGAGATAAATCANCTTTATGAGGCAGCTATCGACTCATTAATTNATATTCAATTTAGGGTTAATGGAGAAAAACTTTGCCTCTATNACAGAACCCTTCTTTANAATGAAATGAGCCTTTTTAAAANCTGGTTTTGTGAATCATTTTTAAAAATAGAAATTGATGAAAAATCCAANAATNTGATTTCGCAAGCATTTACTTTTTTGGAAGAGGCATCAGTAGCTCAAAAACAAGTTCCGATTCACCGTGATTATCACTCTCGTAATCTGATGATCTTAGAATCACACGATTCTATGTTAAGAAAAAAGCCAGGGATAATTGACTTCCAAGATGCTTTGGTCGGTCCCTACACATATGATTTAGTTTCTCTGCTNNGAGATGCATATATTGGATGGGATACGGAGAGTATCTANCGATGGGTAGATTATTATTTGGAGAAATCTAANAAGTCAGGTTTGACAAGAGAAGTTTCACGCGGTCAATTTATCAGGCAATTCGATTTAATGGGATTGCAGAGACAATTAAAGGTAATGGGAATTTTTGCTCGTTTAGCAATAAGGGATAATAAAGCAGGGTACTTGGCCGATATCCCTCTGGTCATGAATTATTTTTTGGAAGTCNGTCAAAAATATGACGAATTACGACCATTCATTNGCTGGTTTCAAGACAACGTGGTCTGTAGCACTGGAGCTAAAATCAAAGCAATAGTCGAGTAAAACCTAGCTAGCTGACTTAATTAAATTAATGTTGGAATGATAATGCGAGCAATGATTCTTGCTGCCGGTTTAGGTAAAAGAATGCGGCCCTTGACTGCTAAAACGCCTAAACCTCTTCTGGAAGTGGGCGGTAAGCCACTTATTGAACACTTAATAGAGCGCCTGATAGAAGGTGGGGTTAATAGTGTCGTTATCAATCATCATTACTTAGGTGAAATGGTTGAAAAATCTCTTGGAAATGGTTCGCGATTCGGTATTGAAATTCTTTATTCAAAAGAAACTGATCTCCTGGAGACAGGAGGGGGAATTATTAACTCTCTATCNAAGTTAAGAGACGAAAGTTTTATCGTTGTGAATGCAGATATTTGGACAGATTTTAATTTTGAATGTTTAGAAAGTATCAATGCGGATCAACGTCTTGCTCACTTAGTTCTGGTTAGAAACAGAGAGCATAACCCGAGTGGTGATTTTCATATCAATAAAGCGGGTTTAGTGCATGCAGTGGGCAAAGACTCATCAAAGTGTTTTACCTTCAGCGGTATCAGCGTATTACATCGGAAGCTTTTCGAAGGNTATCAGGCGGAGCCTGTATCATTGATTCCTTTTCTTAAAATGGCCATGGCGAAGGATTTGGTAACCGGCGAAGTTCATGAAGGAGTCTGGATTGATGTGGGAACTCCACAGAGATTANAAGAAGTAGCTACCTTGACTTCCTCGAATTAATTGAGTCTTGTTAAATGNTAGAACGCATACTACATTTTAGGTATAGAAAAGCCATATTGGCTAGGTTGAGCGGGCAACACCCAAATTTGCCTTTACCGTCTGGTGGGCGCACGCATCACTTATTTGTGAAATCTATGTTCATGGCGATGGGAAAGTTAGCNAAAATGGATGGGCGTGTCACTGCGGAAGAAATCAAATACGCTNCATCGATTATNAAGCTATTGCAGTTNTCTAATCATGAGCGAGAGAACGCGATAGCTTATTTTGACCAAGGCAAAAAGCGAACAAGTGAACCCGCAGAATTTATAGAGGANCTAGCCTATTTAATCGGTAAGGGAAGTTCATTGGCCAGATTATTCTTGCAGATTCAGTGTCGTCATGCTCTTGCAAAGGGCCGCCTTCTTTTAAAGGAAAAAGTCTTGCTCAGAGATCTTGCTGAAATCCTAGGCTTTAAAAAATCTCAATTTATCAGTATCTGTCAGGAACACNCAGAGNTTCTGGAAAATACGGCAAAGCATTCCTNTAGCCTNCANAAGCAGGCCTACCTGATATTGCAACTAGAGCCCGAAGTTGAAGATTCGGAAATTAAGAAAGCCTACTTAAGGATGATGTCTAAATATCATCCCGATAAAGTTGTGAATGAAAATCTAACGGAGGAATCTCTCAAGGAACTTCATCNGAAAGCAATGGAAATAAGAAATGCATATGAAGCTCTTTGCGGGGTCCGAAAACTCCGAGTATAAAATCACTTTTAGAATTCTTAAATCATTCAAGCATTAATTGTAAGACAAAAAGCATGGTTAATTGTAAGATATAGATAACTTAAAGATTACGGTTTGGTTGCCTCATGAAAGATTATCTAATTGCACCCTCAATTTTGTCTGCTGATTTTGCTCGCCTTGGAGAGGAAGTTGACGCGGTTATAGACGCGGGTGCCGACATTATTCACTTTGATGTAATGGATAACCACTATGTCCCGAACCTAACTATTGGTCCTATGGTTTGTCAGGCTTTGCGAAATTATAAGATATCTGCGCCCATAGATGTGCATTTGATGGTTACCCCAGTAGACGAAATGATTCTCGAATTTGCCAGGGCTGGGGCAAGCTACATTAGCTTCCACCCTGAGGCCTCTGCGCACGTCGATAGGTCATTACAGCTTATTAGAGACCAAGGATGTAAGTCGGGTTTAGTATTCAATCCAGGCACTCCTATCGATTGTCTGGAATATTTGATTGATAAAATTGATGTAATTTTATTGATGTCGGTAAATCCGGGCTTTGGTGGACAGAAATTTTTGCCTTCTACTCTAAAAAAATTATTGAATGTTCGTAAGATAATTGATGACTCTGGTTTGCCGATTCGTTTGGAAGTGGATGGTGGAATAAGCGTGGAAAATATAAGAAAAGTGGCGGATGCTGGTGCTGACATGTTTGTAGCAGGTTCGGCGATTTTTAATAGCAGTGACTATTCAACGATCATCAGAGCAATGCGTGAAGAATTGGGGCTGCAGTCAAAAAACCATTAAGTCTAGAATAATGAACAAAGAAGAGTATGAAAGACTGGCCGCTGGCGGATATAACCGTATTCCTGTTGTGCGGGAGGTGCTAGCGGATACAGAGACACCTTTGAGTGTTTATTTAAAGTTGGCAAAAGGAAAACACAGTTATTTCTTCGAGTCGGTTCAAGGAGGAGAAAAGTGGGGCCGTTATTCAATCATTGGACTTCCCTGCAGAACAATTCTCACAGTTAAGGGTAATAGGATTACTGTAGAGACGGATGGTAGCATCCAGGAAGAGCTCGTTTCTGAAGAACCTTTTGATTTCGTGGCAAAATTTAAGGCTCGCTTTAACGTCGCTGATGCTCCGGATGATCAACGCTTTTCCGGAGGGTTAGTTGGCTATTTTTCGTATGATACCGTTCGATTTGTGGAAACCAAGCTTGGNCGAGCTGACAATACTGATGACATAAATACACCGGATNTATTTCTGATGTTATCTGAGGAATTGGTGGTTTTCGATAATCTACGGGGAACTATATCTTTCATTATTAACGTNGATCCACAAGAGACAGGAAGCTTCAAAGCTGCTCAAGCCAGGTTAGATCAACTTCAAGATTCCCTTAAGAATCCAGTATCATTGCCCTTATTTGATGATGGAGCGGTATTGACGGGGAAAAATTTTGAGCATCATTTCTCAAAGNCGAAATTTGAAGCTGCCGTTGAGCGCATTAAGAACTACATTGTCGCCGGTGACGTTATGCAGGTGGTTTTGGCTCAACGAATGTCGATCGACTTCACGGAAGATCCTATCCATGTTTATCGAGCACTACGTTATCTTAACCCTTCCCCTTATATGGTCTTCTTTGACATGGGAGACCATCAAGTAGTCAGCGCATCACCNGAAATCCTNGCTAGAGTTGAGGCTGGAAAAATTACGGTTAGACCTCTGGCAGGTACAAGGAAGAGAGGAGAGAGTGAGGAAGAAGACTTAGCTCTAGAAGAAGATTTGCTTGCTGACTCCAAAGAGATAGCGGAGCATTTGATGCTCATCGACTTAAGTAGGAACGACTCGGGCCGNGTGTCGAAAATAGGAAGTGTAAAGGTCCCTCGAAAGATGTTTGTTGAGAGATATTCGCATGTTATGCACATTGCCTCCATTGTAGAGAGCGAAATCAGAGATGATAAGAATTCCCTAGATGTACTCAAAGCCACTCTTCCTGTTGGAACATTGAGTGGGGCTCCGAAAGTTCGTGCAATGCAAATAATTGATGAACTGGAGCCTGAAAAACGAGGTATTTTTGGTGGAGCAATGGGTTANCTGGGTTGGAATGANAATATGGATATGGCTATAGCGATTCGCACTGCGGTGGTTAAAGGAGGGAAGTTATATGTTCAAGCTGGAGCGGGTATTGTTGCNGATTCTCAGGCCGAGTCGGAGTGGGAGGAAACTCAAAATAAGGCTCGAGCGATCGTACTTGCAGTTGAGNTGGTTGAGAANTCTNTCTCNCTGGATTTTGAGAATTAACTTTTGTCTTTGAGGGANTGGTATGCGCTCAGCGCAGCCTCTCGAGTCGTTTTTAAATCAACAATTGCAGAGGGNTAGCTTTGATCTAGCTTGATTCCAAAGTATCGCAGCTCAGATTCTGGGGCAGAAGAGGGATCATGTATATACTTGCTGGGGCACTTTTCTAGCTCCGGCATCCACCGTTTGATATATTTTGCATCCGGGTCAAATTTCTTTGACTGGGTGACGGGATTAAATATCCTGAAGTAAGGTGCCGCATCAGCGCCACTTCCTGCGACCCACTGCCAAGAGCAGTAATTGTTTGCTAAATCAGCATCGACTAAAGACTCCCAGAACCAATCCGCTCCGTTCCTCCAGTCTATAAGCAAGTTCTTAACTAGGAACGATGCTGTAACCATTCTAATGCGATTATGCATGTATCCGGTAGAAGCTAGTTCACGCATACCAGCGTCAATCAGAGGATAGCCTGTTTCNGCATTCTGCCATTTTTCTAAAATTTGCGTNTTTTTCTGCCACGGGAAATCATCAAACCGGTTGTTGAAATTTCTAAAAGTAAGGTCGGGGAAATGATGTAATAGTGAATAAGAAAATTCCCTCCACACCAGCTCTCGATGAAAGTGCTCGGCTTGTACTTCTAAGTTTTCGAGTGCTGCAAAATTATTTACTGCGTGCCAAACATGATTTGGAGACAATTCACCAAAATGCAGATAGGGAGAAAGCTTTGAGACTGCCTCTTTTGCAGGAAAATCTCGTCCTACTTTGTAGTGGCGAATTCCTCCATCAAGAAATAATTTGAGAGTTTGCTCTCCGCCCGTTTCGCCTGGAATCCATCTAGAAGCCAACTTATTGGACCAATCGTTCTCCCCCAATAGATTTAATGAGTCGACTTCTGTGTTTTTTTGAGAACTTGATAAGAACTGTAGATTTCGGAGATACTCAGTGCTCGCCTCCTTTGGGGCGCCTCTCAACCTAGATTGCTTGTAGAAAGGAGTGAAGACCTTGTATGGGCTGCCGTCCGATTTTACAACTTCCCAAGGTTCATACAGTAGAGATCCATTAAACGATCTAGCGTTTACGCCGATTTTTTGTACTTTGCTTTTTATGACCTTGTCTCTGAGCGCCTGCCACGGTTCGTAGCATCTATTCCAAAAAATATTTCTTATATTATATTCGGTGATCAGCTTTTCGATTATTTTGAGAGGATCACCTCTAAATACGCGAAGAGCTCCATTCATACTTCTATCTAGGGACTGAAGACTTCCATTCAACCACCATCGGCTGGCTTTGCCGGGTCGCCAATCAGAGCCATTTTTTTCATCAAGAATATAAATTGGAAGGACTTTCCCGACAGATGATGCGAACTCAAGTGCTGGGTTATCATGCAGTCTAAGATCTTGTCTGAACCAGACTATAGATGTTGTGGTAGAAGTCATTTGGATAATCTCTTGATGTTCGGTTAAACGCTTGTTTACTGTATTTCGATCATCGGTGAGTTCGAGACAGAGACAGGGCGGACTGCTATCATAGCTTCTTTGGTCTAGATGCTATGAGCGGGTTGAGTAACCATGCTAGTAATGATTGATAATTATGACTCATTTACTTACAACATAGTGCAGTACCTTGGAGAACTTGGTTCTGATGTTAAGGTATTTAGGAATGATTCTATCAGTATTCAGGAAATTCAGGACCTCTTGCCTAGTCAAATTGTGATTTCTCCAGGGCCTTGTACGCCAAATGAAGCTGGGATCTCAATGGACGTAATTGATAGTTTTACAGGGAAGATTCCTATCCTTGGCATTTGTCTTGGTCACCAGAGTATTGGTCAGGTATATGGTGGTTCGGTGATTCAGGCTCGACAAGTTATGCATGGAAAACTTTCTGCAATCCATCACAACGGCCGTGGCATATTTAAGGGTTTGCCGTCTCCGTTCATGGCGACTCGGTATCATTCTCTTATAATTGACCCTGCAGAGCTCCCCGATTGTCTTGAGATAACCGCTTGGACAGAAAGCGAAACTGGGGCACAGGACGAGATAATGGGAATTCGCCATAAAGAGTTTGACGTAGAAGGGGTACAATTTCACCCCGAATCTATCTTAAGCGACCACGGTCATAAAATTCTAAAGAACTTTTTGGGTTGAGACTCAGATAAAAACTAGCTTTGCTGAGGCATAAGAATGAATGTTGTAGATGCTATTAAACATGTGACTAACCAAAGAAGCCTGGGGTTTGAGGATATGGCATCAGTCATGACCGACATAATGACCGGCAAAACTACCGATGCGCAGAACGCCGCTTTTTTGGTTGGATTACAGATGAAAGGTATAAAGGTATCTGAGATACTCGGCGGTGCCTCTGTAATGCGAGAGTTATCGACTAAGGTTGATGTTGAAGGAGATAACTCAATTTTGGTTGATACTTGTGGTACTGGTGGCAGCGGTTCAAATAAGTTTAATGTTTCGACTGCTTCCGCTTTTGTTGCTGCGGCGGCGGGTGCCAAAGTTGCGAAACATGGTAACCGCGCGGCAACAAGTAAGAGTGGTAGTGCCGATGTTCTCGAGAAAGCGGGAGTTAAATTGGATATGGCGGCCCAGCAGATCGCCATAGCAATTTCTGAAATCGGCGTTGGTTTCATGTTTGCTCCCGCACATCACAGTGCGATGAGACATGTAATTGCCGCGAGAAAACAGATAGGAGTGCGAACAGTTTTTAATTTGCTGGGGCCATTAACAAATCCAGCGGGTGCTCCCAACCAGGTTATTGGGGTTTATGACGCTAATTGGATTCATCCTCTTCTCGAAGTTTTGCGAGAGCTCGGATCAAGTCACGTACTGATTGTTTCAGCCGAAGACGGTTTAGATGAAATCAGCAATGGCTCCTCGACGACTATTGGAGAGTTAAGCAATGGCAAGATCTCCTCTTACACAGTNACTCCCGAAGACTTTGGAGTTGAACGAATCAACAGTTATGAAATCTTTCAAATTAATTCAGCAGAGGAAAGTTTTACAATATTGAAAAAAGCGCTTACCTANGAGTCGAAAGTCGCGGGCGATATCGTCGCCTTGAATGCTGGGGCGGCTATTTACGCAGCGAACCTTGTTGATTCGTTGTCTGAGGCAGTCGAAAAGGCCAAAAGTGTATTATCAAGNGGAATTGCGTTAGCTAAGCTAGAATCGCTAGCGCAGTTTAGCCAGAAGNCGAGCAATTAAATTGGGTGCAACAGCTACTATATTAGATGAAATTTTAGCTCAGAAAGAGCGGGAAGTAGCGACTGCGAAGCGTCTGCTAGCATTAGAAGAAATAGAGAATCAAATTAGAGGTTTGCCTTCTTCTCGCCCGTTTATTGCATCGCTTCGATCGGTGATATCCAACCGGAAGCCAGCTGTTATCGCCGAAATAAAAAAAGCATCCCCTTCAAAAGGATTGATAAGACCCGACTTTAGTCCATCTGATCATGCCAAAGACTATGAAGCTAACGGCGCAACATGTTTATCGGTTCTCACTGATGTTGAATATTTCAAGGGAGCAGATAAGTATTTAACTGAGGTAAAGCAGGTCAGTTCGTTGCCAGTTTTACGAAAAGATTTTGTTATTGACCCTTATCAGATCGCTCAGTCAAAATTATTGGGCGCAGACTGTATATTACTTATTGTGGCAGCATTGTCACACTCACAACTCCAAGAGCTTGCGGCTTATGCAAATCAAATTGCAATCGACATATTAGTTGAGGTTCATGATATGGGGGAGCTTGATCGAGCGATGGAATTAGGTANTGACCTAATTGGGATTAATAATCGCAACTTACATAATTTTGAAACTTCACTAAAGACTACGCTTGAATTAAAAAAACACATNCCCCCGGATAAGTTAGTTATCACTGAAAGTGGTATCAATTCTNTGGAAGACATCAAAACAATGTATTCAAATGATATATTCGGATTTCTAGTTGGTGAGACTTTTATGCGAGCTTCTCGACCCGGAGAGAAATTAAAGGAGCTATTTTTTGAGCAAGAGTGAGCTTGAAACTACGCAGGAAAACTACAATTGGTGGTGACAGGTGTTGAGATGTTTATTATGTCAACAGAAGTTTGTCAACCGAGCTAAGAACTTTGTTAATTTTTTTTGAGACTAGTTATGAAAGGTANAGTCAAGTGGGTCGACAGTGCAATGTTTGTGGCAAAATCGGGATCTGGGCACAGCATTGTGCTTGATGGTGCTGCGGAGGGGGGCGGGCAAAATTCTGGAATGAGGCCTATGGAGTTGATGGCTCTGAGTGTAGCCTCTTGCTCTTCTTATGACGTTGTGACTATTTTAAAGAAAGCTCGTCAAGAAATTCAGAGTTGCGAAGCTGAAGTCGAAGCCAAACGAGTTGATTCTATACCGTCTGTGTTCGAATCGATTCACTTACGGTTTAAAATCGCAGGGTTCAACTTGAATAAAAAGCAGGTGAAGAGAGCTGTGGAGTTGTCAGCTGAGAAATATTGTTCAGCTTCAATTATGCTTAAAAACTCTGGTGTTATAGTTACCCATGATTTTGAAATTATTAACCAGTGAATCAGTGCAACTAGTCAGTGATGTGTGCTGGAATTCGGAGCTAGAGGACAAAATTAATTTTAAACGCGGTATGTGGTGCTTTTCATTACTTTGGCCATGGTTTTCATAGCTAATTGAATTGGGTTTGGAAGGTCTTTTCCGCCGGCAGCCTTCGCAATGTCCCCATGCTCTTGCTCATCAACTATCATTTGTTTAATTATGGCTTTCGTCTTCTGATCTGATTCAGGTATCTCCTGCAAGTGATTTTGTAAGTGCTCTTCCACCTGTCGTTCGGTCTCAGCGACGAATCCGAGGCTCCACTTATCACCAGCTAAACCAGCGGCAGCTCCAAGAGCGAAAGACAATCCATAAAAGACTGGATTAAGAAAACTTGGTCGGCTTCCAAGTTGGGTTAGCCGCTCATCGCACCAGGCTAAATGATCAACCTCTTCAGCGGCGGCGTGCTTCATAGATGCCACGGTTTCATCCGATTTTGCTGTCAATGCTTGACCCGCGTAAAGCGCTTGAGCACATACCTCACCCGTGTGGTTGATTCGCATCAATCCGGCTATATGCTTTTTCTCTGATTTCGAGAGCTGCTGCTCTTTCAGNGTATGCGCGGGTGTTGTTCGACTTGCTTGATTAGCCCCTGGTACGCACGCTCGGAGCGCTTGATCGCATTGAGTTACTATTTTATCAAGAGGAGATAGGTTTGATCTGTCATTCATCGTGCTTATTTTCTCTTGCTATCGCTTTATATGCAATATCTGTACGAATATATAAACTGTCCCAACTAACGCAATTTGCTAATTCATAAGCGTACCTTTGAGCCTCAGTTACTGAATCTCCTAGTGCTGTCGCGCACAATACCCTACCACCGTTTGTGACAACTTTNCCGTCTCGCTCAACTGTTCCAGCATGAAAAATCTTATGATGATCAAGCGAATCGTGCTTTAACCCGCTAATTATTTCTCCCTTGGGATAAGCATTCGGATAACCTGCGGAGGCCATTACAACACCGACCGCAGAGCGATTATCCCATATCGGAGAGACTGATTTTAGATCTTGAGATAGGGCCTTTAGACAAAGAGTTGGTAAGTCTGACTTTAATCGGAGCATAATTGGCTGGGCTTCGGGATCACCAAATCGGCAGTTAAATTCAACTACATTTATATCGCCTTCTGGTGAGATCATTAATCCCGCATAGAGAAAACCGACGTACTTCTTCCCCTCTGCGGCCATTCCTGAGACGGTGGGCATCATAACTTCGGTCATTATCTTCTCATGAATCGATTCAGTGACAACCGGAGCGGGAGAATACGCTCCCATTCCGCCCGTATTTGGCCCTTTGTCGCCGTTTTTTTGAGCTTTATGATCTTGTGATGTCGCCATTGGAAGTACATTTTCGCCATCTACCATCGAAATGAAACTAGCTTCTTCCCCAACTAANAATTCCTCTATCACCACTCTGTGTCCAGCATTTCCAAAAGCGTTTCCGGAAAGCATATTCTCTAGAGCGTCTACTGCTTCTTTCTCTGTGGTAGCGATTACTACGCCCTTTCCGGCCGCTAAACCGTCTGCCTTAATAACNATGGGNAGTTTCTGCTTTTTTACATAATTTATTGCTGATTCCACGCTGGTAAATGTCTCATAAGAAGCGGTCGGAATCTGATACTTGTCGCAAAAATTTTTCGTAAAGGCTTTAGATCCCTCCAATTGGGCGGCTTGAGATGTTGGACCAAAACACGGCAAAGCAAGATTATTAAAATAATCTACAATGCCTCCAACAAGAGGTGCCTCAGGCCCCACAATAGTCAACTTAACTTGATGGTCTTTCGCAAACTCAGCTAGCGTACAGAAATCCATGGTATTNATCGGAACATTCTGAATTTTTCNCTCGCTTGCAGTCCCTGCGTTTCCAGGAGCTACGAATACCATGCTAACTTCTCGAGATTGTGCACATTTCCATGCGAGCGCATGTTCCCTTCCGCCAGAGCCTATAATTAATAAATTCATACTATTGACTTGTTAACCAAGAAATTTGGGAATTGACAATTTAGCATTAAAGTCAAAACTCAATGCCTAAAATGTCTAATTCCTGTAAATACCATAGCCATATTAGCCTCATTTGCTGCTTCAATGACCTCTTCGTCTCTCATGGAACCGCCGGGTTGGATGACTGCAGTGATACCTGCTTCTGCAGCCGCGTCAATGCCATCCCGAAAGGGGAAGAAAGCGTCCGAGGCCATAACCGAGCCCTCGACGACTAAGCTTTCATCAGCGGCCTTTATTCCGGCAATTTTTGCACTATATACGCGGCTCATTTGTCCAGCTCCAATTCCTATAGTGCAATTATCCTTGCAATAGACAATCGCATTGGACTTTACATACTTTGCAACATGCCACGCAAATAATAGATCTCGCATCTCATCTGAAGAGGGCGTACGTTTGCTTACAACTTTCAAATCNTCTTNAACGACTATTTGAGTATCTTTATTCTGTACAAGAAGCCCAGCATTAACACGTTTTAGATCATGCTCTTTTCCTCTATTCCTGGTCCATTTCCCGCAAGAGAGAATTCGAATGTTCTCTTTTCTTTTGGTAACCTGCAGGGCGTCTTCTGCAACAGACGGCGCGATGATGACTTCAGTAAATTGTTGATCGATAATCGCTCGTGCGGTTTCAGCATCTAACTCTCTGTTGAGAGCTATAATGCCACCGAAAGCTGATGTAGGGTCTGTCTTAAACGCGAGCTCATAGGCGTGAACCAATGAATTTGCAATAGCGACCCCGCAGGGATTTGCATGTTTCACAATCACACATGCCGGTTCGCTAAATGACTTCACACACTCTAAAGCAGCATCGGTATCGGCAATGTTATTAAATGAGAGTTCCTTGCCTTGAAGTTGTTTGGCGCTACTTATGCTGGGCTCAGATACGACCTTCTCGGTATAGAAAGCAGCATTTTGATGGGGGTTCTCGCCATACCGCATATTCTGCTTCTTAATAAACTGCATATTGATGGTTCTCGGAAATTCGGANTCCGNATCAAGATTTCCTCCCAAATAATTTGCGATGGCGCCGTCATAATTTGCGGTATGCTCAAAAGTTTTGACGGAGAGTTCGAAACGGGTTTTCTCATCAAGTTGTGCCTGATCACGTTTTAAGAGGACTATTATGCTGTGATAATCAGAAGGATCAACGATAACCGAAACATACTTATGATTTTTAGCCGCCGCACGAAGCATCGTTGGACCACCGATGTCTATATTCTCTATTGCAGTGGAAAAGTCACAGTCAGGGTCCGCGACAGTGCTCTCGAAGGGATAAAGGTTTACGACTACAAGATCAATAGGGGGAATATCGTGCTCTGCCATCGTCTCCGAGTCTAAATCACGCCTGGCTAGAATGCCACCGTGAACTTTTGGATGAAGTGTCTTTACTCTTCCATCCATAATTTCAGGNAACCCGGTGTAATTTGAAATCTCTAACACAGGTAATCCCTCATCTCTTAATAATTTATGAGTCCCCCCTGTAGATATAATCTCAATTCCTAANTCTGTTAGGTCTCTTGCAAAAGATACGATACCAGTCTTATCAGAGACACTTATTAATGCTCGACGGATGGCGCCAGATTTATCCGATGTCATAATTTTTTGGGTTCATTTGTATAGTTTTAGATGTGGTTCTTTGAGNTTAACATTTTTTTAAATTTATTGAGATTACAGAAGGCCGTAGTTCTTTAATTTTGTTCGAAGAGTACCACGGTTTAAACCCAGCATAATAGAGGCTTTACTTTGGTTATTGCCGGTTTGCTTCATAACAGCTTCTAACAGAGGAACTTCAATCTCTGAAATGACCATTCGGTGTAAGTCAGTTACAGGTTCTTCGTCAATATGCTCAAAATACCGAAGTAGCGCTTTTTCTACTTCAGACCTGAGAGTGTTCTCTTGGGGTGATAAACTTTCAGTTTGATTTTTGACCTTAAAACTCTGAGCTTTAGAGTTTTTCTCAAATTTGTTCATGCAAACTCAGCCTCACAATTCCTAGCCAGTTTTGCAAAATATGACCTAAGCAGATCGATTTGAGCTGGCGCTTCAGTTTCTTTGTTAAAGGATCTTAAAAATTCTTTGGAATATTGTAAACTCTCGACATAGCGAGCAATATGTTTACGAGCGTACCATACACCTTTAATTTCTCCATAGAAAGTCTGTATTTCTTTTAGATGGCTTTCCACTATTTTGAACTTGCTGGATATATCGGGATCGGGTTGGTGTGTGCCGGAGNTCAGATATTGATGAATCTGATCAAAAATCCAAGGCTTGCCGATTGCTGATCTTCCTATCATCAATCCATCAGCCTTTGTGTATTCCAGTACCCTTTCAGCTTTCAAAGGAGAATCGATATCTCCGTTCGCAATGATTGGTATTCGAACGTTCTGCTTGATCTTAGCGATGGTCTCATACTCAACGTTGCCCTTGAAACGGCATTCCCTGGTTCTACCGTGAACCGTAAGTAAGCGAACACCGCAATCCTCGGCAATTTTTGCAATTTCGACACCGTTTTTTGTCGCCGGGCACCAACCTGTTCTGATTTTTAGTGTCACTGGAATATCAATACTATTTACCACCGCCTCTAATATAGATTTNACAAGAGTAGGGTCTTTCAGCAAGGCCGATCCAGCTGCTTTTTTCAAGACTTTTTTCGCAGGGCAGCCCATATTTATATCAATGACATCAGCACCCCACTTTGCATTTAGTTCAGCTGCTTGTCTCATCATTTTGGGATCTGAGCCGGCGATCTGAACAACGTTTGGTCCGGATAAACTAGGCTGAGCTCGCTTAAGTTTGTTTCGCTCGTTTTTCCAAAGGTCCGAATTGCACGTTAGCATTTCGGCAGTTGTCAATCCCGCCCCGTTTTGCTCGCAAACTTCGCGGAATGGCTTATCACTAACTCCCACCATAGGCGCTAAGAACAGTGTATTTTTTAGTTTGTGCGGGCCGAGACTCAACATGTATTTCTCGCAGTACAAAGATGCGTTTTAAAGATTGTAGCTCTGTAAAAGTTCGAGTGGAAGCGNGAAAATTTGTGAAAAATCAGAAATANTCCTAATTAAACCTCTGACGATGGGNCATACNACTNGGCTATTTTTTCGATTTGCTNCCTTGTTCCTTATTATTCAATTGCAAATTTTTGGTATTTAGAAAATCAAATGGACTAAAGTAGTCTAACGGCTCTTCAGACATAAATACTGATCTATCAGGAGAGGTTTCGGAATGAGCCTCTGTTTCTTTTAGGTGGTCACGCGCTTTAAAAACAGCGAGGCAGGCTCCGCATCGGACTCGACCATCAATTGAGGTCAGTCCAGATGCATTTAAGTTAAAACTTGATTTACATGCCGGGCATATCGTTATTTGAAGAGCCATAAGTGACCTTAGNGTTTCATCCAAGTCATAGCAAAATATAATATAACAAAAACGTTAATCGAGTTATCGTTTGCGGGCTCCTGTTATTAACATCCAGCCTTCTTTTTCTTGTAGCTCCTCTATTTCGAACCAAGGTTCGTAATGGAGAATTATTTCTTCAACGTGCTCTTTAAGAATTCCCGAGAGGGCGATTTTCCCACTTGGCTTAATTAACCGCGAGAACTTCTTAGAGAGCTTTACAAGAGGTTCCGCCAAAATGTTGGCGATTAGATGGTCAACCTCCATTGCAGGTAAAGCTTCAGGCAGACAGGGTCGGATTATTTGATCGGAGATGCGATTTTTTTGCATGTTACTCCAAGTAGCGGTCATTGCTTGCGGATCGTTGTCTACTGCATAAACTTTTGATGCGCCCAATAATGCCGCGGCTATGGCTAGAACCCCAGAACCACAGCCGTAGTCTATCGNTTTCTGATTTGGCCTAAGGTTNTTGTCGAGCCAACCCAAACATAAGGANGTTGTGGGATGACTCCCGCTTCCAAAAGCTAACCCAGGNTCTAAAATAATATTAATCGCCGAGGGGTCTGGTGGAGAGATCCAACTCGGACAAATCCAAAGTTGATCACCAAATTGCGTTGGTTCAAAGTCAACCATCCACTTGCGCTCCCAATCTTGATCAGCAAGAAGTTTTACCTTCAGATCATTNGAATTAATGANTGTTGAGTCCTGACTTAAGTTTGAGATTAAGGGCGCTATGTTTTTCGAATGCGAAAACAAAGAAACGATAAAAACATTTTCCCACATAGGNGTCTGATTAACTTTTTCGACAAAGATTGCTTGGTCTTTAGCATCAAGATACGTTACCGAAACTGCTCCGGCTGCAAATAACTTCTCTTCTAATTGCGGAGCATTGTCTGAGGAAACTTGAATTTTAAGCTCTTGCCACATTACATGTTGAGTTTCTTCTCTAAGTAATGAATAGTCACACATCCCTTTTTAAATTCGCTGTCTTTAACTAACTCCTGATGTAACGGAATATTCGTGTTGATACCGTCGATTAAAATTTCATCTAGTGCATTTTTCATTCTAGTAAGAGCTTCTTCTCTTGAATTTCCATAACTTATTAGTTTAGCAATTAGCGAGTCGTAAAACGGGGGAACTTTATAGCCGCTATAAACATGTGAATCTACTCTAATGCCCAGTCCACCTGGTGAATGGAAGCGTTGAATTTCTCCGGGGCTTGGCAAGAAAGTTTTTGAATTCTCTGCATTGATGCGGCATTCAAATGCGTGACCTTTAATATCAACATCTTCTTGAGAAATTGATAGCTTATCTCCGCTAGCTATTCTTATTTGTTCTTTAACGATATCAAAATTGCTCACCATTTCTGTTACTGGGTGCTCGACCTGCACTCGAGTGTTCATCTCGATAAAGTAGAATCTATCGTCCTGATAGAGAAACTCCAAAGTTCCCGCGCCCCGATACTTCATGTTTTTACACGCCTGGATGCAAGTGCTTGTGATTAGCTCTCGAGAGTTTGAGGATATTCCCGGGGCTGGAGCTTCCTCTAGAACCTTTTGGTGTCGACGCTGAAGAGAGCAATCTCGGTCACCAAGATGTATTGCATCACCCAAACCGTCTCCTACAACTTGAATTTCTATATGTCGAGGTGCTTCCAAGAATTTTTCCAAGTAGACTACGCCGCTTCCAAAAAAATTTGCCGCCTCAGTTTGAGTGAGTTGGATGGCTGATAGCAGCTCTGATTCACCATGGACAACTCGCATGCCTCGGCCACCGCCGCCTGCTGCAGCTTTTATTATGACGGGATAGCCAATTTCTTGTGCTATTTTAATGTTATGTTCGGGGTCTTCACTAACGGGCCCGTCCGAACCAGGCACTGTTGGTACTCCTGCTTCTCTCATAACTTTAATCGCCGAAACCTTATCGCCCATCGAACGGATGGTTTCCGCCGACGGTCCAATAAATGAAAATCCGCTTCGCTCTACTTGTTCCGCGAAGTCCGCGTTCTCTGATAAGAAGCCGTAGCCGGGATGGACGGCATCTGACTCTGTAACTTCCATAGCGCTAATGATTGCTGGGATATTCATATAGCTTTCGATTGGATTGGGTGGGCCAATGCAAACAGATTCGTCCGCCAGTCGAACATGCATTAAGTCTTTGTCTGCTGAGGAGTGAATGGCTACCGTCTTAACTCCGATATCTTTGCAAGCGCGTAAAATACGTAGGGCAATCTCACCTCTGTTAGCAATTAGAACTTTGTCAAACATCAGAAGTGCCTCACCATGGGTGACTATCGCTACACGATTGTCATGAGGGTTTGGTCAAACTCTACGGGTTCTCCATCCTCAGCTAGAATTGAATCAATGGTTCCTGTCTGATCCGCTTCGATTTGATTCATCATTTTCATTGCTTCTACGATGCAAATCACATCCCCTGCATTCACCTTTGACCCTATTTCTATGAATGGCGCCGAAGATGGCGATGGGGCTCTATAAAAAGTGCCTACCATTGGTGACTTAATCGAGTGCCCAACAATCTGTTTTTGCAAAGGTTCACTTTCTCTGGGCTCATCTACTTTTATATTTTGATGGAGTGGTGCAATTGCAGCTCGGGTAAGTGGGGGATTAGAGACCGTAGAGCGGCTAATTCGAACAGCCTCTTCTCCTTCCTTGATTTCTATCTCAGCGACATCCGAGGCCTCAAGTAACTCGATGAGTTTTTTTACTTTTCTAATGTCCATACTATCTGCTCAGAACTCTTCACATTTATATTGTTAGGTTTTTGTAAGTCTAGAATATTGATTAAGACTGTTCAGCTACTTGAGTCGCCGAAATGCAGCTTCCAAAGCGAGTTCATAGCCTTGCGCGCCGAGGCCTATTATACAGCCAACCGCAATGTCGCTAAAAAAAGAGAACTGCCTATATTCCTCGCGGGAAAAAAGATTTGAAAGATGTACCTCTATGAAGGGTATCTCGGAGGCTATTATTGCATCTCTGATGGCTACACTTGTGTGAGTGAATCCCCCAAAATTAACAATCATAAATGCTGTGCTATCACCCCGAGCTTCATGCAGTCTGCCTATGAAATCACCTTCAGTGTTACTCTGAAGAGAATCAAATTCATGGTCTTTTTCGGCGCACAGGTTTTGACAACGTTTATTGATGTCTTCCAAACTGTCCGTACCATAGATGTGTGGTTCACGAACACCTAAAAGGTTCAAATTCGGACCATGTAATGCGAGAATTTTGGCCATTTTTTTTCCAGCTAGGGGTTTTTCCAGAATCACTTATGTTATTTTCGCAGAAATCGATCGATGTTTCACCAACTTTAAGGGAACCGCTCAATTTTTTTAAACNTTAGGATTACGGTAGAAGATCTGAGCTTTCACGGGACNAGCGGCTGGGAATCTCTTTGTGGGGGATAGCAAAACCCCCAGTCGGCACAACCTTGATATTCAACAACAAGTTGAGTCTCCGGGCGAGGTACGGTTGGCAATGTTAAAGAGACTGAAATATTTCCGTAGAAAGCCTCAATATCCCCGAAGAATTGATCGCTCTTCTCAAGACCTTGAGGTAGTTTGAAGTCTACTGGAAGTTCCAAGTTATCCTGCCCTTGAATTAGTTTGAATTGAAAAGCATGGCCATATAAATAATGTCCAGGTGGTAAGTTCCATATTACTAAGTACTTTCCTGGTTCTATGATGCTAACATGATAAGGGAATGCTTCCCTTATCTGGAGTGGTATGGCTTGATTCTGTTCTNCCAAGGGCAGTCTTCGACTGGCCTCGAGTTGAGACCACCCTTTTTGACATATCATCAGCGCTAGTAAAATAATTAAGATATTTTGGTTATTCATTTTCTTCTAACCAAAGTTAAATTAATAGGCTTAAGTAATTATCCCTCATAACGGGAAAATACTAAGCTTGCGTTAGTCCCACCAAAACCAAAACTATTCGATAAGACTCTATTCAATTGCACGTCGTCCTGAAATTGAATGGCTATGGGTAGTCCCTTCGCTTCTGGATCTAAGTTTTCGATATTAGCAGACGCTGCAATGAAATTGTGTTCCATCATTATTAGGCTATAAATTGCTTCTTGCGCTCCTGCAGCTCCCAGTGAATGTCCTGTTAGAGATTTAGTTGAATTTATAGTCGGAATGTTATCCCCAAAAACTGCTCTTATGGCATTGAGCTCAGCGACATCTCCAGTTGGGGTGCTAGTACCATGTGTATTTATATAATCTATAGGTTTTTCGATACCTCCTATTGCGGCCTTCATGGCTCGAGCACCTCCTTCGCCGGAGGGTGCTACCATGTCATAGCCATCAGAGGTGGCAGCGTANCCGCTTACTTCGGCATAAACTTTTGCTCCTCTTTTGAGAGCATGNTCGAGCTCCTCAATGACAAGCATGCCGCCGCCGCCGGCTATTACGAAACCGTCTCGATTTGCATCAAACGCACGTGACGCCTTTTCAGGAGTATCGTTGTAGTTCGAAGACAAAGCGCCCATCGCATCAAACATATGAGACAAAGTCCAGTGCTCTGATTCTCCGCCACCGGCGAAAACAATGTCCTGTTTTCCCAATTGAATCAGCTCTGCTGCGTGCCCAATGCAGTGAGCACTTGTCGCGCATGCTGAAGACATTGAATAATTTACTCCTTTGATTTTAAAGGGGGTGGCTAAGCATGCCGAAACGGAGCTACTCATCGTTCGGGGCACGCGATATGCTCCAACTCGGCGGACTCCTTTTTCACGAACTATATCAGTTGAATCTAGCTGATCCTCTGGTGAACCACCGCCAGAACCTGCAACCAGGCCAGTGCGGGGATTGGACACCTGTTGTTGATTAAGCTCTGAATCTTCGATTGCTTCGACCATTGAAATGTAGCTATACGCTGAAGCATCGCCCATGAATCGCAAGTATTTGCGATCAATTAAACTCTTAGAATCAATTTCAACTGACCCACTGATATGACTCCGCATGCCAATCTCTGCGTAAGACTTGTTGTGCTTAATTCCACTCTTTCCATGTCTTAATGAATCGGTTACTTCAGCTTTGTTGTTACCTATGCATGATACGATCCCGATTCCTGTAATAACAGCTCGCCTCATTGTGGCTCCTTTTTAGAATCTACTAGAACGATTGCTCTGGCGAAAACAACCCAACTTTTAAGGACTTTGTCGTGTAGATTATTTGATTATCTACGGCTACTGTTCCATCAGCTATACCTACGACTAATTTTCGGTCAATAATTCGACTTATCGAGAGTTCATAAGTGACTTTTTTGGCATCAGGCCTAATTTCACCAGTGAATTTAACTTCTCCGGCGCCCAACGCTCTGCCTTTCCCAGGGTACCCACTCCAAGCAAGAAAAAATCCGACTAATTGCCAAAGGGCGTCTAGACCGAGGCATCCTGGCATCACAGGATCACCAGGGAAATGGCATTCAAAAAACCAAAGGTCGGGTCGTATGTCGAGTTCGGCAACTACATGCCCCCGCCCGTGACTGCCGCCGGAACTATCGATGTTGGATATTCGGTCCAACATTAACATGTTCTTTACAGGTAGCTTAGCGTTGTTTGGCCCGAATAACTTTCCGTAACCGCATTCCACTAATTCAGAGAGTTTATAGGAATTCTGGGGAACAAATGTATTATTTTGTACAGTCATTAATACTTTGCCCCTTCAAGATGAGTCAAATAGAAATTTAATGTTATCGCGCCACACGGAATTAAGCGATACTATTCTAATGTTCGTAAGCTTTTTGGAACACCTAAAAAGGCAACTTGTTGTTATTAATTATAACCTTTTTTGTTAGTATAAGAGACGAGTTTATTTAGGTTAATTCTATGATACTCCCCGTAGTTATTGCTGGTGGCGTTGGATCCAGATTATGGCCAATGTCCAGAAACACGTTGCCCAAGCAGTTCATCCGTTTCCCACAATTCGAAGAATCTCTCTTTCAGAAAACGGTTAAACGCGTTGAGGGAATTCCAAACGTTTCGCCGCCTGTGGTGATTTGTGGTAGGGCACATCATTCGTTGGTTGTTGAACAATTAACTTCTAAAGAGCAACCTGAGGGAATTATCTTACTTGAACCGGCCGGAAGAGGAACGGCGCCCGCAAGCGCCATGGCTGCTCTCCTAGCAAAAGAGAAAGACCCAGACACGTTACTATTGATTCTCCCCGCAGATCAAATGATCCAAGACGTAACTAGTTTTCGGCAAGCAATAGAGTCAGCAATGCCGGTGGTGTCTCAAGGTTATTTGGTGACATTTGGCGTTCGACCCGAAAGTCCGTCTACGGGATATGGATACATCAAAAAAGGAGAGTCAATAACGGGGTCATCAGGGTTCGAAGTTCTTAATTTCATTGAGAAGCCAGAAAATTCTGTCGCTGAATCTTATTTCAGAGATGGGGATTTTTTCTGGAATAGTGGCATATTCCTACTCTCGGCTCAGTCGTATTTGGAAGAGCTAGAAAATTACGCACCCGATATTTTAGACGCATGTACCCGTTCTTTTGAAAATTTGGGTCGAAGGGGTAACCTTCTTGAAATACCAGAATTGTACTTTAGCAAGTGCCGTAATGACTCAATTGACTACGCAGTAATGGAGCGTACTTCGAGGGCGGCAATGATAAGTTTGGATGCTGATTGGAGTGATTTGGGTACTTGGGACACATTCATGAGCCTCGACTCGGGAGATGAGGACGGAAATAGCAAGACCGGTGATGTATATGTCGAGAATGTGAGAAACAGTTACATTCAGGCTAACGATCGCCTGGTTGCAGCTCTTGGAGTCCAGGATTTGGTGATTGTAGAGACTTCAGATGCAGTTTTAATCTCCGATAAGGACTCTGTTCAAGATGTAAAAAAGATCGTGGAAACGTTAGAGTCTGAAGGAAGGGAAGAAGCAACTACCTCGTTAAAAGTTGAAAAGCCTTGGGGATTTTACAAGTCTTTATCGAGAGGAGATGGCCATCAAGTGAAGAAGCTTGTTGTAAGGCCGGGCGAGACACTATCACTCCAGCTTCATAAGCATCGGGCAGAGCACTGGGTGGTTACCGCCGGTAAAGGCACAGTTATTTGTGGCGAGAAAGAAATGATTCTTTCTAAAAATGAGCATATTCATATTCCTGCTGGGGTAAAACATCGTCTG
>PAWK01000032.1 GCA_002714195.1 Gammaproteobacteria bacterium
CGACTTCTCGGATTACCACCTGTCCGATGAGCTGCGCCAACAATAACGACATCTTTAGCTACAATCGGCGTTGAATGGAGACCTATCTCACCGGTTACTAGATCAATTTGCTGATCTGCATCTTGCTTCAAATCGAGAACTCCATCGTTGCCGAAGGACATAATTCGATCTCCGGTGTCCGCCTCCAAAGCGATCATTCTGTAACCCGGCGTTACGTAAATTATTCTCTCTTCACTGCCGTCTTCACTCACCCAATGAGCTAAACCTCGACCAGATAACTGTCTCGGCGCATTTGCGCCTCGCTCACCCTCGTCTAGGCTATGCATCCAGAGTATTTCGCCCGTTCTAGCATCAAGTGAAACAACAGCCCGTCTGGAACCAGCCGTCGTATATATCCTTCCATTGATCATGAGGGGTGTAGATTGGTATCTATATTCCGGACTCGGACCGAAATTTGCGGCATCAAATGTCCAAGCGATCTCCAACTCTGAGAAATTTGACGAATCTATTTGATCTAGACCAGAGTATCGAGTGTGTCCCAAATCTCCACCATAGGTCGGCCATTCCCCTTCGAGTGCACCAAGCTGGGAGACTGCCGCCGAGGGAAGCCCAAGCACGAACACAAGAGTCCAAAAACAATTTTTTTTCATGTAATTCCCAACAGTAACTCAAAATAGAGAACATGAATTAAACCCATAATTAGGAAGTCTAGCATAATATTCANATTTAGAGATCGAATCTTTATTCTGTATGGCAGAGACATCTCTTTGAATTTGAAGTACTATCTGGNNANNGCTTGTTTTGGATTTGCCGCAAAATAANGGTCGACTCGGGATGAAAATGAAGTCAAAGTCCAACCTACTAACTTTGCTGATGTNGATGTCCGCCAGCTTTCTGACGAATGCTCAACAAATAGATCTATCGAATCAAACGTGGTCCTCTGAGGTCATCCGGCGAGAAGGACAAGCNATTATTCCNCTATTNGATGGATGGTACCCAAACGCTGATGGGACAAAAACTATCTGTTTTGGCTATTTCAACATGAATACTGATCAGTCTTTTGACATCCCCATTGGCGACGAGAATTACCTTGAAACGGANTACCCAAACTTGGACTTGAGCAGCGCCAACATTCCGACACACTTTGATCCGCTGCCGCCTGCATACCGACATGTATTCTGCGCGTTTTCTGTTAATGTCCCCNAGGNGTTTAANACAAATCACCGAATTACNTGGCACATCGCCAGCAATCGATTTGAATTAAGTACTCCAGGCAAAGTCATCGCACCTTACGTGCTTGATGAACCTCAATCTGACGGGAGAGGGGATCTCGCGCCTCTCGTTAGGCTTGCCCCTAACTCTGAAGGGGTCAGAGGACGCTCCGGAGTCCACAGCTCTCAAATAAATGCTTCAGTGGGCGATTCTGTGCCTTTGCAAGCGTGGATAAATCATCCGGATGAAGAGGTCTGGGTCGGATGGTCACATCACAGTGGGGATGGACGAGTCGAATTCGATCATAAAGAGTACGAAGTGCGCACTAATAACCAGCAAACAACAGTTCAAGCAAAATTTGATCAACCCGGTGAATATATTGTCCGAATGCAAACAATAGATGATATCGCTGCCTTTGAATTTTACTGCTGCCATACAAACGCTTATTTTCATATTAACGTGAGCAACTAACTGGAGCCGCGAATGAATAGACTAAACAAAACCGTTCAAACTAGCTTGTATATCTTACTCCTGAGCATTTTTCACACGCATTCTCTTGCTCAAGAAATGCCTACCTATTCGAAAGATATTGCGCCAATTCTTCAAGAAAAATGTGCTTCTTGCCATAACCCAGAAGGTATTGGCCCTATGCCGCTGCAAAATTATGAACAAGTCGAACCCTTTGCCGCGCTTATACATGACCGTACGAGCAAACGAATCATGCCCCCGTGGCATATCGATACTGGCATAGGTATCCAGAGTTTTAAGAATGATGCATCACTGAGTGATGACCAGATCGATATAATTGAAGATTGGTTCCTAGCGGGGGCACCAGAGGGNGACCAAGCCGATCTTCCGATGCCCGTTGACTTCCCCAGCGGAGCTGCATGGCAACTGGGCAACCAACTGGGGCCACCAGATCTGATAATTAAGTCATCCCCTTACGATGTTATTGCAAACGGGCAAGATCAGTGGTGGACTCCAAGCGTACCTTTTGAAGGCCTAGATAACGAGAGATTCCTAAAGGCAGCAGAGTTCAAGCCTTCATATCCTCTGGGCAAGAAGGTGGTACATCACGGGCATGCAGTGCTGNTCCCAGAGGGTGGCGGCCGGTCCGTAGCACTAGCTCGCTATGGTGTAGGAAAATCCTGGGAAATGTTTCCTGAAGGGACCGGGATGCGTGTACCCGCAAACGGAAATATTGCGTGGAACCTCCATTATTTTCCGGTTGGAGCGCAAGGCAATGGAGATGTAGTAGAGGTCGGTTTGTGGTTTTACCCTGAAGGACAAACTCCTGAAAAGGAGACCGTAGGTGAGGCAATGTTNAGGGTAGATGGTCTCAAAGGAATGGCTAGAGGTCAGGATATAGTGATCCCTCCTCATAGCTACCAAGTTCTGCAGGGTACACACCGTTTAGATGCGCCCGCAGTTATTCACAGTTATCGCCCGCACCTGCATATGCGCGGGAAGGTGATGACTATGGAGGCAATCTATCCAGATGGGAAGAAAGAAGTCCTAAGTCAAGTTAATAACTACGACCACAATTGGCAAATCGCCTATATCTATGAGGACGATGTAAAGCCTTTACTACCCACTGGCACTATTCTTCAATTTACATCAGTTTTTGATAACACCGCTAATAATCCTATTAATCCTGACCCAGAACANTGGGTTGTTTTTGGGCGGAGAGGTGTAGACGAAATGAGTCACGCCTGGGTAGGTATAACCTATGTAAACGAAGAACAATTTGCCCAGTCGGTAGCGGAGAGACGCGCGCAACAAGAAACACTGCGTCTTGAATAACCTAATGGAATGAGAGGCATTACTATGCGTCCTCGACTGGTGTTTTTGCTGGCCCTTGCAGCTATATCACCTTTGTTACANAGTCAGCAATTACAACAAGCGACGCACTCGCAGGCTCAAGCAGAGTCTGGAGAGCAGGTTTACGCGGAAAACTGCGCTGCATGTCACTTGCCAGATCTCACTGGCTCATTTGAGGCACCTGCACTAAATGATGCCAATTTCAGAAATAATTGGACTAACCGAAGCGTGGCGGACCTAGCAGNCCTTTTGCAGCGAACGATGCCTCCCCAATCACCGGGCTCTCTCGATCAGGAACAATATGCCTCTCTAATTGCATTTCTGCTGAGAGAAAATAGCATCGAGTCAGGCGAAGCCGAGTTACTTCCAGCTGGGAATGATGTTGTTTTTTTAGGAAACTCGCCTGCGAGCGCCAACCAAGAAGAAACTCGTTTCCCAATACCCGGCCAGCCGGGTAACACCCCTACACCGGGAACGAGAGATTCGATTCCCGAAATTGCGACCATTTATAGAAGCGAACGGGNNGTAACTCGTTCTTTTCTACCCATTTCGAAGTTTCAAAACGTAACGACAGAGGTNCTCAAGAATCCTCCACCGGAAGATTGGACCTACTGGCGACGGGGACCTAAAAGTCAAGGATTTAGCCCCCTCAATTCAATTAATAAGGAAAATGTGTCCAGGCTGAGCCTCGCTTGGGTTTGGGGCATGGAGCCGGGCAGGAGCCAACCTGCACCACTTGTTAGAAACGGGATCATTTACATCCCTAACTTTGGCAATATCATTCAGGCTATTGATGGCAGAGAGGGCACGCTTCTCTGGGAATACGAGAGGCAGTTCCCCGAAGGAAGTCGGCAAGGCGGGCAACTTCGAACTATTGCCATGTGGGAAGACATGATTTACGTGGCGACCACGGATGCGCACCTCGTGGCCTTGGACGCCCGAACCGGAGCGGTGAGATGGGATGTTGAGATTGCAGACGAAACACTTGGTTACTCGAACACAAGTGGGCCCATTGTCGCCAACGGAAAGGTCATTAACGGAATTAACGGGTGCACCCGCTTTTTTGAAGAAAGTTGTTTTATAACCGGTCACGACGCTCGAACAGGAGAAGAGGTTTGGCGAACATATACAATAGCGCAACCTGGCGAATTCGGAGACGACACTTGGGGTGGCCTGCCATTGGAATTCAGAGGTGGTGGGGATGCCTGGATAACTGGTAGTTGGGATCCTGAGTTAGATCTAGTATTTTTTGGCGTAGCTCAAGCAAAACCATGGATGGCGGCAAGTCGCGGACTAACAACCGAAGATGCTACTCTCTATACAAATTCAACTCTCGCGATAGATCCAAATAACGGCGATATTGTTTGGCATAGACAGCATGTTCCGGGAGAATCTTTGGATATGGATGAAGCTTTTGAGCAGGTGCTTATCGATTTATTCGACGAACCCTACCTTCTCACTATCGGGAAAAGTGGGATCCTTTGGAAACTTGATCGCCGAACAGGGGAGTTTCAGGGGTTAGCACAAACTGTATTTCAGAATGTCTTTTCCGAAGTAAACCTAGAAACTGGTGAAGTAAGGTACCGAGATGACATTCGTAATATGCAGATCGGAGACTGGTTGTCAGTCTGCCCTTCTACAGCAGGCGGTCATAATTGGCAATCCAGTACTTATCATCCAAGTTCCCGGCAACTCGTAATACCACTAAGTCAATCATGTATGGAAATGTCACCTAGGGAGGTAACGTTTGAAGTCGGTAGCGGTGGCACGATGGCAGACCGCCGCTGGTTCCCGATGCCAGGAACCAATAATGAGTTCGGCAAATTAGCAGCATACGAAGTAGACTCCTTAGACGAGAAGTGGAGCATTTCTCAACGAGCACCATTTCTTACCGCAGCCCTNTCGACGGGTGGTGGTTTAATTTTCATAGGCGACTATGACAGATATGTACACGCTTATGATGTAGACACAGGTAAAGAATTATGGCGTTCCCGACTAGGAACTTCGGTTGAGGGATTTCCTGTGACTTTTGCAATAGATGGNGAACAGTACGTCGCNTTTACCTCTGGTCGCGAAGGAGGAAGTCCATGGCGTATTGGCAGCTTTCTAGCCCCCGAATTGGTAAGCCCAGACGGTCACAACGCACTTTATGTTTTTAAATTAAATTGAAAACTCTGACTAGCTTTTTAATTTCGAGATATTAAGAGTTCCATATAGTATTGGAATAGAAAGAGCGCGGAGAAATGGTGCCACCAAAAATATGAGTTCTCAACTAGATTTGCAAAATAATCAAGCATCCCAAAATGATAGAAAAATCCTGTCTGTCAGCGATCTAAATAAATTGGCGAGAACCCTCCTTGAAGAAAATTTTTCTAAAGTTGTGGTGGAAGGGGAAATTTCTAACATTGCAGTACCAAGCTCTGGCCACTGGTATCTCACTCTTAAAGACAGTAAAGCCCAAATTCGCTGCGCGATGTTTTCTAACAAAAATAGACTGGTCAGATTCCAACCAAGAAACGGAATGGCGGTAACAGCATATGGAAAATTAAGCATTTATGGGAGCAGGGGCGACTACCAATTAATNATTGATAGCATGGAAGAAGCAGGTGAGGGAGCGCTGAGGAGATCCTTTGAAGAGCTAAAAAATAAACTACTTGCCGAAGGATTATTCGCTGAAGAACTCAAAAAACCAGTATACTCTAATTATCNCCATATTGGTGTCATTACCTCAAAGACCGGAGCAGCATTCCAAGATATTCTCAGCGTATTGTTACGACGATCTCCTGCTACTCAAATAACCTTATTGCCCGTATCCGTTCAAGGAGCAGATGCTCCATTCGAAATCGTTCGCGCGATAGAGCTCGCAAATCGACTTAAATCAAAGTTAGGGATTGAGTCCCTAGTTATTGCTCGCGGCGGAGGTTCGTTAGAGGATCTGCAAGCATTTAATGAAGAGAGCGTCGCTAGGGCAATTTCAAATAGTGAGTTATCCGTTACTAGCGCGGTAGGTCATGAGATAGATTATACAATAACCGATTTTGTTGCGGATCTTAGAGCACCTACCCCTTCCGCTGCTGCTGAAGTCATGAGTACCAATCAAGATGATTATTATGAGTATCTGGATGATGTAGNAACCAGCCTGAGTAATCGGACTCAGGACAAGGTCAGTTCAATAAAAGAACGGCTAAGTATGTTAAAAAATAGACTGAAAAGTCCAGGCAGAAAACTACAAGAGCATTCACAAGATCTTGATAGGCTCGAGAGTCAGTTTCTTTTGCTAACGAAGAACCAAATCGATAGAAAGCATAGTGAAATTAGCCTCCTCAAACAATCTCTTTTAGANAGATCTCCTAAGAAAAAAGTTGAATGGAAGTTAGCTGAATTGCGAACCAGTAAAAATGTACTTATACAATCATTAACCAAGTGCCTGGAAAGAAATAAATATACTCTCGCATCATTGAGCCGAAATTTAGAAGCAGTTAGTCCTNTGAGCACTTTAGAAAGAGGCTATAGCATTACTTATGGACCCGAATTGTCGCCAATAAAATCAGCAAGTACTCTGAAAGTTGGAGACAAAATCCGATCACATTTGCATGACGGCAATCTCGAATCGATCGTGTCAAAAATAGAGAATTTATAGGATAGGCCATGAAATACGTTAAGCATGCAATTTATCTTGTTCTCCTGCACCTTACAATATCAAGCGGGTATGCAAATGTAGATATTTCGAGTATGCCCAATTCATCTATGGTGCCTGGGGGAATAGCTGTAATCCCAACACCAGCGAGAGCAGTCAGCGGCAGCTATCGAGACGAAAGAATCATGTTAGCCGATTTTGAAGGTAAACAATTTGCAGTCATAGGAATTCCTTTAAATGTAGGAGCTGGAACTGAAAATTTCACCTTAACCTTAGCTGATGGCGGTGAACAAAAGCTTGCGTTCCAGGTACAGGAGAAGTCTTACACTGAACAGCACTTAACAATCACTAATAATAGACAGGTAAACCCGAATACAGAGGACATGCAAAGAATCTCTCGAGAGCGAATTGAAATGGACTTAGCATTTTCTACTTGGACTGAACATTTAGAGCCTGTTTTTCTGATGAAACCGCCGGTCGAAGGAGTCAGAAGTAGTTCTTTTGGCCTTAGACGATTCTTTAATGGACAGGCCAGAAATCCTCATTCTGGAATGGATATTGCGGCAGACGAAGGTACTCCGATATACGCTCCTGCATCAGGGATTATAAGGGCAACTGGTAACTACTTTTTCAATGGCAACACAATAATTTTAGACCACGGTCATGGCCTGATTTCGCTTTACTGTCATATGAATACAATAGATGTAGAAATTGGATCTACTGTAAAGACCGGCGAACAAATAGGAAGAGTCGGACAAACAGGAAGAGTCACTGGTCCTCATCTGCATTGGAGTATTAACCTAAACAATACCCGCGTTGATCCAGCGCTTTTTCTAGATGACTAATTTAGAAGATTTGCTGAATATCGATTTATATATCTAACTTCGGAATGTAAATTCAAGTTTGAACAAGCAACCCTCCGTGTAGTAGGATTTCGGAATTATAAAATATATCAAGGCTAGTATGAATAAACGAGAACAACAAAGAAAAATCAGAGAAGAGAAACAGCGGGCGGCCCTTCAACGGGAAAAAGTGGGTAAAACGATTAGAAAGTCTGTTTTCTTCATTGTTGTACCCCTGTTAATAATCTTTTCAATCTACGTTTTACTTAATCAAGGCACGACATACTCAACAACCGAGATTGCGGAGAATGATCATGTTAGAGAGTCAGGGGAAAAGCCTGTTAGTATAGTCGTCTATGCTGACTTTCAATGTCCTGCCTGTGCGACCGAACATCAAACAATGTCGCAAGCCTGGCCCTCAATACGAGAGTCTGCTCAATTAGTCTTCCGCCACTTCCCTGTGACAAATACTCACCGCCATGCATGGATTGCTTCACTTTACGCAGAAGCTGCTGGAAAACAAAATCGATTCTGGGAAATGCATGACTATCTCTTTGCAACCCAGGCTATTTGGTCAAACTTGTCTGAGGTCGAAAACGAATTCGATAGTTATGCTCTTGAACTAAATTTAGATATCGAGCAACTTCACTTAGATATTGCATCTGAAGAAGTTGTAATGAAGGTTAGAAATGATTTGAGAGGCGGAACATCCTCTGGGGTNCGTGGGACTCCAGCTGTGTTCGTCAATGGCCGCCAAATTAATAATCCAAGCCGAGCTAGAATTATTGAAGCTGTGAGGTCAGAAATTAATTCTAGCTAAATTGATAAACTTTCTTGTCCTTAGCTAAATGACAGAACCTTTGAAACAAAATAACGCTATTCGGAGTGTTTAAAGCCAAACTGGCAAGCATTTCTGGATCAAGTCCTTCTTCTTTAATCTTAATCGATCGCTCCTCTATATATTTTCGGACAATATCTTTAGAAAATTCAGGGTGAAATTGAACACCCCAACTTGTCTCACCTAATCTGAACGCTTGGAGGTTGTTTGAATTACTTGAAGCTAACTCAATTGCTTTGGAAGGTAGCTCGACTACCGATTGCTGATGGGAAACATTAACATTAAATCTTTCCGGCAATCCTCCGAATAAAAGGTCATTTCTCGCTGGTTCCTTAAGATTTATCGTTATCGTCCCAATATTTCTTCCCTCTTCATTGAATGCAACCTTGCCCCCAAAAGTCCAGGCGAGTAACTGGTGTCCATAACAAACACCTAAAATTGGTATGCCGATTCCATGAGCCTCTCTAATATAACTAGCTCCAATGAAATTCCAGGTTTCTTCATCAGTAATAAACGCAGGCGAACCAGTAATAATAATTGCAGCTATTTGACTTAGGTCAACTAAAGACTCTCCCAGGTGAAGGGACCGAATTATAAACACATTCTTAGCCAACCCGGAGCAATCAACAAACCAATCCTCAAAATCCTTTCCTTTTTCAAGTAAACCTTTAATTGTGTTACCCGTCTTAAGAATGAGAATTTTCTTGTCTACAACATTATTCATAAATCTGAATGACTTATTCAGGATTCGGAAATTTGCTTTGGCAATAATTAAATGTTTCATTATCAATATTACCGCCAGACAATATCACAGCGACGGTCTTACCAGAAATGTCGATTCCTCTATCCAGCAAGGCGGCCAAACCGACTACCCCGCCTGGCTCTACGACTAACTTTAAATGTCGAAAAGCGAAAGCGACCGCGAAGGCCACAGAATCTTCAGAAACCACCAAAAAATCATCTACCGTTTTACAATTTACCGACCAAGTCAACTCTCCTGGGATTGTCGCCATTAAAGCGTCACACATCGTTGGTGTATGTCCTGTTACTTGAATTCTATGCCCGGCGTTTTTCGATTGCGCATGATCATCATACTGCTCTTGTTCAACTCCATAAATGAGAACCGAAGGTATTGCACTTTTTATTGCAGTAGAGGTTCCAGCTAGTAAACCGCCCCCGCCGCAGGGCGAAAGAAATACATCTAGTTTTTGTTCTAGCAAATTTAATTGTTGAACTATTTCTAAACCAGCTGTTCCTTGACCCGCCATCACGTCAAAATCTTCAAAGGCAGGCACAAGAGTGGCACCAGTTTGATCTGCTATATTTGTAGCTATCTCCTCTCTGGACTCTTTTCTTCTATCGTATTCAATAACTTCTGCGCCAAGACGAAGAGTACTCTCCAGCTTCAATTTAGGCGCATCACTCGGCATCACAATTGTTGCTTGCATACCAAGTATGTTTGCGGCCAATGCTATGCCTTGAGCGTGATTCCCCGATGAAAATGCAACCACACCGAGTTTTCTCTGGTGGGAATCTAATTGAACAAGTCGATTGTAAGCTCCCCGAAATTTAAAGGCTCCAATATGTTGGCAATTCTCCAGCTTGAAATAGACTTTTGCATTCAAACGACTATTTACATAACGATTCGTCAAAAGAGGAGTATTAACCACGACTCCCGATAGTCGTTTTTCTGCAGCTTTAATCTCATTGAGAGTAAGTGACATAGTTACCGCTTCAAGTACTGTCTGTTATTCTTGATTTGTCGTCTCCTTGCAATTTTTTGCTGCGATAATCCATCCTCTCTTTTAACGTATGGATTATCGTCACTCTTCATCTCAATCCGCACAGGCGTACCCTCTAGTTTTAGAGCGCTGCGGAAAGTTTTTTCAAGATATCGAATATAGTGTTTAGGCACTTTGTGACATTGCTTACCATGAATAATTATCCGCGGTGGATTCTTCCCACCAGCGTGGGCATAACGTAACCNTATCCTTCTGCCGTTAACAACAGGAGGAGCATGATCTTTCACTGCCCCCTGAAGAATTTGAGTAAGCATACTAGTTGGAAGCTGGTTTTTAGCAGATCCGTGCGCAATCTGGATTGAGTTATATATAGTTCCAACACCGCTTCCATGTAGAGCAGAGATAAAATGAATCGCCGCAAAGTCAACAAAAATAAGTCGCCGCTGAATTTCGGATTTAACAAATTCCTTCTCTTCGCTTTCCATCCCATCCCATTTNTTTATCGCAATCACGAGAGCTCTTCCACTTTCAATAACGTANCCCAAGAGATGNAGATCTTGTTCGACAANCCCTTCGCGCGCGTCAATAAGGAGTACGACNACATTTGAGTCTCTAATTGCCTGAAGTGATTTCACAACCGAGAATTTTTCCACAACTTGNTTGGTTTTTCCTCGTCNTCTGATTCCCGCGGTGTCAATTAGTGTGTANTTCTCACCNCTNCTCTCAAAAGGNATGTACAAACTGTCTCTAGTAGTTCCGGGCTGATCGTAAACCACGACTCNNTCCTCNCCTAACATTCGATTGACCAATGTTGATTTACCNACATTGGGTCTACCGGCGATGGCGATTTTTATACCTTCAAAAGCTGTANNCAAGTTCTCGTCTGAATTTATCTCAAATTCATCATCCTGTAACACATTCTGCATTAATGATTTAACACCACGGCCTTGCGTNGCTGTGATNGGAGAGATNNANGGGGNTCCTAGTTTTTGAAAATCAGCAATAGCATGATGTGGGTCAAGTCCATCTACTTTATTTACTACAAGATGCGTCTTCTTATTACTCTTTCGCAAGTAATCGAAGATTTTTTCGTCGTCAGGAGTTAAGCCATGTTTTGCATCAACTANGAATAAGCATATTGATGCTTCATCTATCGCTTGAAGTGACTGCGAGGCCATTTCCTTATTAATGCCCTCTTCTTCTCCAGAGAGGCCTCCAGTGTCCACAACGATGAACGACTTACCATTAAGTTCACCTTCACCGTACTGCCTATCCCTAGTAAGCCCTGGAATGTTTGCGACGATAGCATCCATCGNCGATGTTAAACGATTAAATAGCGTCGACTTTCCAACATTAGGTCGGCCAACGAGTGCGATGACTGGCCTCATGAAAACCCGCCTGAAGATTTTTAGATGTTTATTCTATGGTCAACGATACCAAAGATCCGCTGTTGCCATACACAATTAGTTTACCGTTATCGGCCAAGATATTAGATCTGATCCCGTCATCATCAATCCGAGTTCGACCAATAATGCGCCCATCGATTTGCGAAATTAGGTGCAGGTAACCTTCGTAGTCTGCTATAGCTACGTAGTTTGAAATAGTTTTAGGTGCTGTTAAATCCCTATACTGGAGCTCTTCATTTTGCCATACAACGTCGCTCGAATTATCCCTTAACGCAAACAGATGGCTCTTATCATCGCTGTAATAAATATTCCCAAAACCCTGATCCATTCCATGATAACTGGAGGCTTCCATGCCCCATACAATTTGTCCTGAAGCNGTATCAAAAGCCATTAGGTTACCCTGATAACTTGAAGCCAGTATTCTATTACCGTCTACAAGTAATTCTCCGTCCACATCGATAACTCGCTCGATGTCGTACTGTCCTTCCGGCACAGCAACTCTCTCTTCCCAAACATAAACACCGTCTTCTGCGATTACAGAAACCAAAATACCATTACTAAATCCTGCGACGACCGTGCCCTCTGAAGTCAGNATCGGTGACGAAGTACCGCGCAAAGTCAGTGCAGGTAACGTTGTCTCATAAGTCCAGCGCTGGAGGCCATCTTCTCTATCCAAAGCCACCAACTTTCCGTCGACAGTTTGAGCCACTACAATATCACCATTAGTTTTCGGCTGAGAAAGAATTTCGCTGGAGACTCGCGCTCTCCATACCTCTTCACCATTAGATTGATCAAATACTACTAATTCCGCCTCCTCCGTACCCACCATAACAATTCCATCACCTGCGCCAACTCCTCCTGTTATAGTNGCTTCAACTTCAGTCTGCCACATTAAATCTCCGTTGGTGCTGTTTACAGCAATTATCTCCCCGTCATCGCTGGCTGCAAATACAAATCCTCCATCCAAAACAGGAGTTAGTTTCTTAAAATTGTCTCCTTGCCCGTTGCCAACATTTATTCTCCAATTCCTATTAAATGTAATCTCGGAGGCGATATCTAATAGTTCTGCTGGTGCCCTTGGGTCCTCATCATCACCAAAAGGATTAGAAATCCAATCNGTCATTCCGCACCCATTCATGGCANAAAGAACTAAACCGAAGGTTAATACTCTTNCTAGTTTCCAGAATTTTACGAGTCTAAAATCAACAGTGATCTTCTTAAACATAACGTTCTAGTTGCCATCCGGTAATTCTGATAACTTTAACTGCAGTACTTCACTCACGGATCCAGCCTGCTGGGCTGCAACATAAGATTCACGGGCATCAACATTTCGTCCCAGAGCGTAATAAATGTCCCCTCGTAATTCCGCATAGCCCGCTTCAAACGAGCCTGGGATNACATTATTGACTATTCCTAATGCTCTTTCTGCATCACCCCTCGACAAAACAATCCTCGCCAGTCTTAAAGTAACAGTCANAACTAACCCTTGGTCCTCGTCACCAAAAATACTAGTTTGAGGATTTTCAAGGATCCAGCCCAAGGCATCTTCGGCTGCATCTAAATCATTACCAATCACATGCTGTTGAGACGCAAACAAGGCTCCGTATTGCGCATATACGCTATCACTATGAGACTCCATCAGCTCATTCGCTATTCTAANGATATCATTTCTTTCTTGCTCTGTAGGGGACTCACCAGCNTCTAAAAGCGAGATCTCTAGAATTTCCTCATACAAATCTGATGCTAANTCGGAGGCTGCTAATTCGGTATTCTGCCAAAGCGACCACCCACCGTAACCCCCAAGCACGACAATAACTGCAACCAACAACTGCTTGCCATTCTCATCCCACCATTTCTTAATCGCTTCTATACTTTCTTCTTCAGTAGCGTTTAAAGTCACGATCCACTCCTAGGCCTTAATTTTTGGGTCTCACACACGCTCAATCACTCGGATTACTATCTGAATATAGTAAGAGTCTAAAGAGTTTGTTAACTCTCAGACGTGATTAAAGNATCTTAACTATCTCAAATTGATAGGAAATCTCCTAACTGTTGAGAGATTTCACTGATTTCCACCAATATCGATTCGTTTGAATCATCAAGCCGGCGGATTTTCGCATTAATCGGTTTTCCTTCACAAGATTCTTCTTCCANAATAACTGCCACATTTGCTCCACANTTGTATGCTTTCTTCAGTTGGCTATTAAATTTTCCACCACCACAATGGCATAAAGTTCCCAAGTTTGGATAGTCTTTACGGATTTTATTAGCTAAGGACAAGCCTTGTGAAATTAAGTTTTCACTTATGATCGCTATGAATANATCAGTTTTTTTAAGCTCTGAACTCGGAACTTTTTCTAAAGAATCCAGCATAAGCACCAACCGCTCCATACCGATAGCAAAGCCACATGCATAAGTTTCTTTTCCTCCGAGCTGCTTCACTAGTCCGTCATAGCGACCTCCNCCACAGACCGACCCTTGGGCACCTAANGCATTAGTTGTCCACTCATAAACACAATTATTGTAATAATCTAACCCCCTTACAAGCCTTGCATTTTCAATATAATTAACGCCAACCGAGTCGAGCATATCCTTTAATTTAGCGTAATGAGTTTTGCTAGCTTCACTGAGAAAATCGGAAAGAATAGGTGCATTATTTATGACTGACTGCACCTCAAGATTCTTACTATCTAATATCCGCATTGGATTAGAATGCATTCGATTCAGTGCGTCCTCATCTAACATTTCAGTCTTTGTAGTTAGAAACTCTGTAAGCGCTTTTGCATAGGCCTTACGATCTTCGGAATTACCTATATTGTTTATTTCCAGTGTTAAATGTTCGGACAATTTTAATTCTTGCCACAGCATGTGTGCAAGCTGAAGAACTTCGACATCTATATCTGGACCGGGCATTCCCAGAGCTTCGACCCCAAATTGGTGGAATTGACGATAGCGTCCTTTCTGAGGACGCTCGTGCCTGAACATAGGGCCCTGATACCAAAGTCGTCTTTGTTGATTGTAAAGCAGTCCATGTTGCTCTCCTGCCCTAACACATCCGGCAGTACCCTCTGGCCTCAGACTCAGGCTTACGCCATTGCGATCATCAAAAGAATACATTTCTTTCTCGACAATATCGGTTACCTCACCGATAGATCTTTTAAATAATTGTGTCTGTTCTACTATAGGAAAGCGAATTTCTTGATAACCAAAGCGCTTAACTACTTTCGAGAAAGTCTTTTCTAGAAACTGCCAGGTAGCGCACTGATCAGGGAGGACATCATTCATACCTCTGATCGCTTGTAATTTCTTCATACCGAATCAATCCGTTGCTATTATGTCTTTATTTTCAGCCTGTTTGGCTTCAACACGCTTCCGAACCTCTGCCTCAAGATNATCCACAAGATTCNCATTAGATATTTTATGATTAGGGATTCCNTCAACGTACACTAAATTTTTTGGACTTGCGCCAGTCAAGCCAATCTCAGCCACTTTTGCTTCCCCAGGCCCATTGACTATGCAACCAATTATCGCGACATCGACGGGCGTAACGATATCTTCTAATCTTGTCTCCAGCTCATTGACCACTGAGATAACATCAAAATTTTGCCGAGAGCAACTAGGGCAAGCCACCAAGTTTACTCCTCGATGTCTCAAACCAAGAGCCTTAAGCAAGTCCGAGCCTACTTTAACTTCCTCAACGGGGTCAGAGGCAAGTGACACTCTTATAGTGTCTCCGATTCCTTCCAGCAGCAACGACCCTAGACCNATTGCCGACTTTACGGTCCCAGAGCGCTGACCTCCTGCTTCGGTGATGCCTAAATGAAAAGGCTGATCGACTTGCCTCGCAAGGTCCCGACAGGCCTGCAAAGTCATGAATATTTCTGATGCTTTTAAACTTATTTTAAACTCATGAAAATTTAGCTTATCAAGTGTGTCTATTTGGTTTAAGGCGGATTCAACCATAGCTTCAGCGCATGGCTCCTTGTATTTTCGAAGAATTGATTTCCCTAGTGACCCAGCATTCACACCAATACGAAGCGGAATAGATTTATCCTTAGCTGAGTCAACAATCGCTTTCACCCTTTCGACACTACCGATGTTCCCAGGGTTAATTCGCAGACAGTCTGCTCCATATTCGAGTACTTTTAACGCGATTCTATAATCAAAATGAATATCAGCAACCAATGGCGTTTGAACTTGTGCTCGTATTGTTTTAAAAGCATGGGCTGCATCGATTGTTGGCACTGAAACTCTTATAATATCGACACCAGCTTTCTCTAACCGGTTTATTTGAGCAACGGTCGATTTAACATCAGTAGTCTCAGTGTTGGTCATACTCTGGACAGAGATCGGAGCATCACCGCCTACAGCNACGTTACCAACCATGACTTTTCGAGTTTTTCTTCGCTTAATAAAGCTGGAAGATGACATCAAATCACATACCTAAAATTAGATTAGCTGAATTATCTATCCGAATCTTGTCTCTCAACTCAATCTCCNCCCCATTAAAGCGGATTCGTGCAGCTTTAGCATCGGCTACCAAAATGTAAAATGGTGCATCACCCCTAACCTGCAATGTANCTCCTGCTATCATCATCTCGCGAAATGGATTGTTCTTAGGTGCATCCATGATCTCTATCCAACTTCCGTAAGAAAATAGGATATCAAGGCTATCTGTCCCTCTAGAATTAAAATCTATGACTTTATGTAGTNCATCATGGGAATATCCACTATCCACGCTTAAATCCATTGAGNGATTATTGCTTTCTTCGATCAACTCATCACCGGCTTCTGTAAAATCCGCTCTCGAAGAAGGCATAGTCGCAAATTGAAATTCTTGAACCTCACTGAAGGAAGCCCCAGCAGCAGGCCCTGACGGAGAGTCTTCTCCGGAAATATTTTTATATAGCCACAAGGTAGCAAAAAACACGATAAACAAAATTACTGAAAGCACAATAAAATAATTATTCCTAATTTTTTNTCTCTGCGAAGGCGTGCCACCCTTTTTTCTATCAGCATTTTGAGAAATCGCTTTCTCATACATGCCGATAATTTCAATCGGATTCAGCTTCAGAAGCTCTGCATAGTTTTTGANATAGCCTTTTACAAATATAGCGCCAGGTAACTTATCAAAGTTATTAGACTCTAAAGCTTTCACGTAGTGGTTTGTGATATGAAGTTTCTCCGCGACTTCAGCTCTTCTGATTCCTTTGCTTAGCCTCTCTTCCCTCAACCGTGAACCCACTGTGGCGCTTTTGCTTTCCACTTTTGGTTTTTTTTCCTGCTCGTCGGCGAGGGGTTCGTCTCTCATTTTAAGGATCCCTTGACTAATTCGCTAATCTCAACACTCTTATATTCTTTCGGCTGCAGTAGCAAGTTTTCCAACTAGTTTNANGCTTTCNTTNNTNTTATCCATTTTTNGCTNATANCTNANACTGCGCNGTGTNCGATCNGAAACTCCTCCAACGAGTTGACCGCATGCGGCACTAATATCGTCTGCACGGGTCGTTCGAACGGTCACGGTGTAACCCGCTTTCCTTAAGATTTCTCTAAAATTCGCAATAGACGAGCCACTAGGTCGCTCAAAGTTACTCGAGTCAAAGGTATTAAAAGGAATCAGATTAATTTTTGACGGAATGCCTTTTATTAGCTGCACCAAAGCCTT